>CAIMEK010000140.1 GCA_903839965.1 uncultured Acetobacteraceae bacterium
GGTGCTTATCCCCTCCCGCCAAGGCCCTCAAAACGACCGGGTACCAAGGGCCTCACGGCCCTTGGCGGGTCCAGGGGCAGAGCCCCTGGCCTTCTTCCTTACGCGAACCCGTGCCGGACTTTGCTCTCTTGTTCCTGCACCTTGAACTGGTTGAACCGGGGCAGGAACTTGTCCCAATCGATGATGTGCGCGTCGATTTCCGGCCCGTCGATGCATGCGTGTTTGCGCACCATCTTACCGTTGATCGTCACCGGCACCATGCATGCTCCGCACATGCCGGTCGCGTCCACCATGACCGAGTTCAGGCTGGCCACCGTCTTCACGCCGAAGGGCCGCGTCAGGTCGGCTACCGCCCGCATCATCAGCGGCGGACCGATGGCGACGACCTCGGCGATCTTGCGGCCCTTGCCTTCGGCATTCAGCTTCAGCAGCCGTTCCAGCGGAACGGTGACGAAGCCCTTCTCGCCGAAGCTGCCGTCGTTGCTGGCGTAGATCACCGTGAGAAGCTCGCCGAACTCCTGTTGCAGCTTGTCGACGCGTTCGCCCTTGCCGGTCCAGAACAGTTGCTGTGCACTGCGGAAGCCCGCGATCAGCGTCACATGGTTGCCCATGCGCAGGTGCTCGCGCATGATCGGATACACTGGCGGCAGGCCGAGGCCACCCGCAGTGAATATCACGGTCTGGTTGCCTTCGTAGCGGTGCAGGTCGCTGGGCTGGCCAAGCGGGCCACCGATGCCGGTGAACGCTTCGCCCACCTTCATCTTGTTGATCGCGATGCTGCTGGTGCCCATCGCCTGCACCACCAGCCCGATCGTGCCCGCCTTCGCGTCCCAGTCGGCCAGCGTCAGCGGGATCAGTTCGCCCTTCGCCCACGGCAGCAGGCGCACGAACTGCCCGGCCTTCGCCGCGCGCGCCACCACCGGCGAGCTCACCACAAACTCGACGATGCCTTCCGACAGGTCGATCTTCTCAACGATGGTCTGCGGTGCCGCGCTCAGGTCGGTGTAGTGTGCGGCGCGGCTCACCAGGTCCTTGATGTCGGTTGCGCACAGGTCGATCTCGCCGACGATCTGCCGCGCCGCCGCCTGGCCGTCGCCGGCCGCGAGGATGGCGGTCGAACCGCCGCGCGTCGCATCGCCACCGGAGAACACGCCTTCCACCGAGGTCTCCTGCGATCCCTCGCTGACGTCGATGCTGCCCCACTTCGTGGTCTTCAGGCGAGGCTCGGAGTCCTTGATGATCGGGTTCGGCGAGTTGCCGAGGGCCATGATCACCAGGTCCACCGCCATCAGTTCGGTCTTGCCGGTGGGAACGGGGCTGCGCCGGCCGGAGGAGTCGGGCTCGCCCAACTCCATGATGTCCAGTGTCGCCCCGGTGACGAAATGCGTTTTCTCGTCGCCGATGAACTCGGTCGGCGCGCGCAGCACCTTGAGCTGGATGCCTTCCTCCAGCGCGTGGGCCAGTTCCTCCTTGCGCACCGGCATTTCCGCGCGGGTGCGGCGATAGACGATGGTGACGTTGCCGCCGAGGCGATACGAGGTCCGCGCCGCATCCATCGCGGTGTTGCCGGCGCCGATCACGATGACCTGCTTGCCCTTCACCTGCGGCAGCGGGGTCTCGTACTCTTCCTTCAGGCCCTGCATCAGGTTGACGCGGGTGAGGAATTCGTTCGCCGACATCACGCCCAGCAGATGTTCGCCGGGCACGTTCATGAAGCGCGGCAGGCCCGCGCCGGTGCCCACGAAGATCTTCCAGAACCCGGCCGACTTCAGCTCCTCCAGCGTCGCGGTCTTGCCGACGATGAAGTTGCGCACGAACTTGCCACCGAGCATGGTGATCTTCTGCACCACGTCGTCGATCAGTTCGTTGGGCAGCCGGAACTCGGGAATGCCGTAGCGCAGCACGCCGCCGAGTTCATGGAAGGCTTCAAACACGGTTACCGGGAAGCCCTCGACCGCCAGCAGGTAGGCGTTGATCAACCCGGCCGGACCCGAGCCGACCACCGCGATCGGCGGCTTCTCGGCGCGCTTCCACGGATCGACATGATCCTTCAGCAGCGCAAGCGCCGCCTCCGGATTCACGATCTTCTCGCGCTGCGGCAGGAACCATTCGAGCTGGCCGATTTCGATCGGCCGGTTCGTGTGGGTGCACACGCCCTGGCACTGCAGCTCCTGCGGGCATACCCGCCCCGTCACGTTGGGCAGCGGGTTGCAGCCTTCGATCAGTTCCAGCGCATCCTTGAAGCGGCCCTTGCCCAGCAGGTCCAGCATCTCGGGGATGTGGATCTTCACCGGGCAGCCGCCCACGATGCCGCGTTTGCCTTCGATGTGGATGCCAACTTCGCAGGGCCGTTCATCGCACTGCTTGTCGCGCAGCACTTCCAGCCACACGAACAGGTCGACCTCGCGCGCCGTGTAGCCGACGTTCATGTAGCCGAGGTAGCCCTGCGTCACCAACCCGAAGTCATGCGCCCGCTCCTCGGCGGGGCGCACGTACGGCGGAATGAAGTTGTCCGCCGGCCAGCCCTCCGACAGCCCCTTGAACACCGTGTAGCGGTCGGACAGGTGGGCATCGATCCCGCGGATGAACTTGCGCTTGAACTTGAGCGGCACGTCCCAGATGAAGCGCATCAGGATCGTGCTCATGTCGTCGTTGGCCAGCAGCAGGTTCCACAGCGTCTTGGTGAAACCTTCGCCGAGTTCCTCCTGCTGGAACTCCCAGGCAATCGCCGCGGTGCCTTCGGAGATGAAGGTTTCGCGGAACGCCTTCGGGTCCGCCAGAAGGCGCTTGCGCAGCAGCGCTATCTGCTTCTCGAACAGCTCGACTTCGTCGGTCTGCGCGAGATTCTCCAGTTCCTGCCGGGTATTCTCGAGGGCGGAACTGGCCTGCACGAAGCGGGCCAGATCCGCGCCGGCAGGGGCTTGGACACCCCCACTCATTGAATGATCTCCGCGTCGCAGTTTGCCGCAATCTTGGCGACCTTCGCCTTCAGCTCAGGCGTGACGGTGAGATGCTCCAGCACGCCCGGGATGATTCGCCCGACTTCCTTGGCGACGCCATCGACCACGATCCGGGTCTTCTCGAACACTTCGCTCATGTCCTGGTAGCAGGTCTTGCAGTTCGTGCACTTGGTCTGGTCGGTGATCGTCGCCAGTGCCTCGCCGTTCGCCGCTGCCGCCGGAGCGGCCGGGGCCGCCGCGGAAGCCGACGGCATCAGGGCCGCGAAGCCGCCGCCATTGACCGGCGCCTTGGAGGACGCCGCCAGTTGCGACATGCCGCGGGCGATCTGGTCGATCGTGCTTTCCCGCTGCTTCACCGCCTCCGCGTATTGCGACTGCAGTGCAATCAGTTCGGCATGGTGGTCGGAGTCGAGCTTGGCGACATCCTTGCCGGCCAGGTATTGCAGCGTGCGCCAGTACTTCCGCCGCTCCTTGACCAGCTTGACGATCGAGGGGTCCACCGACAGGCGGGTCAGGTGCTTGCTGTCGTCGGTCGCCCACACGAACGGCGTCTTGCCCTTCTGGGCTTCCGGCTCCAGTTCGATGTACTCGGCGATCGCCATCGCGTCGGCGTCGGCCTTCAGCTTCTTGAAGTGCTTCTTGAAGCGGTTCTCGCCGGAAGCGAAGTCGGCCGGGGTCAGCGGGTATTCCAGCAGCTTCGCCGTGCCGTCGGCATCGACATACTCGATGCTGCCGGTCGCCCAGTCCTTGTCCGGCTCGGGGTTGCCGTCGAGGTTGAACCACGAGTGGATGTTGGTGCCGCGGCGCGGGTCATGCACGAACACCGGGCTCATGCGGCTTTCCACCGCCAGGCGCCCATGCCGGCTCGCCTGATCGTCGCCGATGCCGTGCTCGGCCTGGCAGGGCGTGTAGACGTCGAGCACCGCCGGGCTGTCGTTGTAGTTCAGGAACTCCATGACGTTCTTCAGGAAGTGCCCCTGCAGCGCCGTGCAGCTCTGCAGCACGTATACGTTCGGGTGGAACGCCGCGATCAGGCCGAGTTCCTTGCGCGACTCGGTCTTGCCTTCGTGCGCATCGCCGAACCGCGCCAGGTCGGAGTCCTGGCCGGTGAAGCTCGCCGTGGAAGCCTGCCCGCCGGTGTTGGAATACACACCGGAGTTCAGCACCACCACCTTGATCGGCGTGCGGGTCGCCAGCAGGCGCGACAGCGACCCGAAGCCGATGTCGTAGGTGGCGCCGTCGCCGCCGATGCTCAGCACCGTCGGCAGCAGGCCCAGTTCATCGCTGGTGAAGTCGGCCCACGCCAACGTGCGGAAGAACGGATCGTGGGTGGCCGGCTCGTAGGCGTCCTCCAGTTCCAGCCGGGCGATGCGCAGCGCGCGCACATCGTCCACCGCCATCGCCGTCAGCCCCTCGAAGATGCCCTTGGCCAACGGGTTGGCATCCTGGAACAGGCTGTTCACCCACGGGTCGTTGTACGGGTTGAACGGGAAGGTCGAGGCATACACGCTGCTGCAGCCCGTCGCGTTCGCCACCACCGTGCTGGACGGCCCATTGCCGGTCGGCCCGCCCTCGAACATGAACAGCCGCTTCTCCAGCGCCTCGATGGCGTTGATGATGCGGGCGCGGCGATCGGTCTCGGCCGGCTTCAGCGTCGTCAGCTTGCCGTTGAGGTTGTCGATCAACCCCTCCAGCTCGTGGATGTGCTCGCGCCGGCGCCGGTCGTGGATGGCGTGGCTGGCCGAGGTGACCAGGCGGATCGCGGTGACCTCGCCGCAGCCGCGGCAGGCGCCGTGACCGCCGGTGGTCGCGTAGTAGTTGGCGCGATCCAGCATCAGCCGCTTGATGTCGCCGTCCGGCTTGGTCGCCTCTTCGGTGAAGCGCGACGGCGTGTTCGGCGTCTTGCTGAGGAACTCGAAGCGCACCTGCAGGTCGTCCAGCAGGGGCGCGTCCTGCTCGCGCGGCACCAGCGCGGAGGGGCCGCAGACGTCGATGCATTCCAGGCAGCCGCTGCACTTCCACGGATCGATGCTCGCCGCGAACAGCCCGCCGCTGCCAGGATTGGCCTTCTCCATCGCATCGAAGAACGGCCGGGTCTTGGCCACCGGGTAGACCGAAACCGCCTCGGCGAGACGCAGGAAATTGCGCCGCAGCGTGGCGTTCTCGGTCGGGATGGTTGCCGCGGCTTGCGCCACGATTTCGCCGAACGGCTTCGGATCCTTGCTCGCCCGGTAGATCGTGCGCACCGCCTCGCTCAGCGCGAACACGCTGTTGCGCAGCACTTCCTGCTGGGCTGGCGGCACGTCGAGCATGCGGATGCCGGTGTTCAGCAGGTCGTGGATGTCGTGCACGGTGTTCGGAATGGCCGCATCCGGGCACACCAGGGCGCATTCCATGCAGCCCGTGCACAGGTCGGCGATGAATTCCGGCACGTTGCGGCGGAACAGGCCCTTGTCCTTCGCCGCCGCACTGCCGGCCGGCATGAACATGCCGCTGCCCGGCAGCACCGGCGCTTCGGCGATCGTGCCGTCGCGGAACGGCGCGCCCACCGTGTCGTCATAGTACTGCGCGTCGAGGAAGCCGGCCGCCGAAGCCGGCGAGGCCGCCCGGCACATCGCCGCCGAAATCGCCACGCCGCGGGTGGCCTTCGCCGCCACGATGCCTTCCAGGCGCGCGAAGGCGGGATCGTCGTAGTTGACCTGCCGCGTCGCCGCCAGGCCCTCGCGGATCACCGCCATGTTGCCTTCGACGATGGCGCCGCCCTTGGCGCCGAACTTGTGGGCGATCTGGTCGCGGATCTTTTCCAGGATGTCCTCGCGCGAGGCATCCGCCACCACGCGATCGACATGGCCGGCCACCGCCCCGATGAAGGCGATGCCCATCATGCGGGTTTCCAGGTCGGGCGTCGGCGCGTGCCGCTTGGCCACTTCGAAGGCGTCGATGACGAAGAACTTGATCTTCTTCTCGCGGATGACCTTGCGCGCCGAGGCCGGCAGCTCCTGCCACAGCTCCTCGTTGGTGAGGTTGGTCTGCATGATGAACGTGCCGCCCTGCGTCAGCCCGCGCAGCGGGTTGGAGTGCACGAACACCTTGTGGTCGGGCGAGATGACGACTTCGACGTCTTCAAGCTCGGCGTTGGTGATCTTCACCACCTCCGGGCTCAGCGTGATGTAGTAGTTGGTCGGGGCGCCGCTCTTTTCCGAACCGTATTTCGGCGCCGACTTCGAATGCAGATTGAGCGCGCCGGCCAGGATGTCGGTCAGCAGTTTGCCCGAGGCGATGGTGCCGTAGCCGCCGATCGAGTGGAAGCGGATGCGGAACGCGCCGTCCGGCAGCAGCGACGGATTCTCTTCCGTCTCCAGCGCCATGAACTCGGTTTCGGGATAGGCCGCCTTCAGCTTCGCCTGCGCCTCCGCCATGCGCGGGGTCGGGTGCTTGGAGAAGAACTGCGAGCCGAGATAGATGAACGGCGCGCTGTCGGTCTTCTCCATGTTCTTGAACGCGGCGACCATGTGGCGCGGCTGCAGGTCGTGCGCGCCGAGGCCGAAGATCGCGGTGGTCACGCGCGGCAGCGCGCTGATCGCCGGAATGCCGGCATGCCGTACGCCATCGGCGTTCTCGCGCGCCTTGAACAGCGCCTGCGTCACCAGCCCGGTCAGCGCGGTGAGGTCCGAGCGCTCCAGCACGGTCACCGCCTTCTTGCCGGCCACCGCGGCGATGAATTCCGCCTCGGGGAACGGCGCCAGCAGCTTGATGGCGACCACGCCGACCTTCTTGCCCTGGCCGCGCAGATAGGCGACCACGGCCTCGGCGTCGTCGGTGACCGAGCCGAGCCCGACCACGACGTATTCGGCATCATCGGCCATGTAGGTCATGACCGGCTTGTATTCGCGCCCGGTCAGCGCGGCGTATTCGGCCATCGCCTCGCGCACGAAGTGCGGCACCGCGTTGGCGAAATGGGTGCGGTGGTCGACCGCGCCGGCCTGGAAGTCCGGCTGGTTCTGCACGCCGCCGGTCAACCCGGGGTTGTTCACGTCGACCAGCGCGGGAACCAGCTGGCGGGTGCCCTTCTCGTAGGCGTTCATCCACTGCCGGCGCCACTGGCTCTGCAGCTCCTCGGGCACCCAGCGCAGCGTCTTGGCAACCATCTCGCCGGCGCTGTCCGGCTCGATCGCCTCGGCGTTCGCGTCGAGGTAGGCGCCCAGCTCGGTCAGCTCGGTCGGGCCGAAATCGGCCTGGTGACGGGACATGTACTGCTTGATCTGGTAGACGCGCCCCTTGGCGCCGAACAGCATTTCCTGCGCCACCGTGGGGCACTTGATGCGCCCGGACGGGTCGCCGAGGTATTCGCGGAGCAGTTCGGGCTCCGGCATCAGCGCTTCGCTCAGCATGTGGCTGGTTGCGAAGCCGTCCATCGCGTTGGTCACCGGGATCAGCGAGGTGGCGCTGATCTTGTAGGAAATCGCGGCGAGGTCCGCGGCTTCCTGCGGGTTGGCGCCGAACAGGATGGTGTAGCCGGAGGTCAGCAGGGCGTAGACGTCGTCATGCCCGGCCATCACGTTCAGCGAGTGCTTGGAGACCACCCGGGCGGCCACCTGCAGCACGAAGCCGCCGACCTTCTTGCCGACGGTGACGTAGTGCGATTCCAGCCCATAGAGGATGCCCTGGCTGGAGGAGGCGTTGGAGACGTACTTGCCGCCGGTCAGCGCCGCGCCGAGGGCGCCGCTCTGTGCGGAGTGCTCGCCTTCCGGTTCGAAGAAGAACGGATGCTTGCCCCAGACATTGCACCCGCCACCCGAGCGATATGCCTCGTAAATCTCGGAAATCTCAGTCGAAGGTGTGATCGGGTAGCCGATCACACCACCACAGACATGCCCCATGACCTGGGCAATTGCCCCGTTACCATGGATGACGGTTGGGATACCGGGGTATTTGGAGTTCATGTGCACGTGTCCGGGTTGATGACATTGTTGACGCGCGAACAGCCCATTACGGCTGTCGCGTTGTATTGACTGGGGAAAGAGTCGGCGCGGTCTATACCGCCAACTCGCGCAGAGCAAGCGCGGCTTCCGCGTTCCGACCGACGCAACGCAGTCAGACCATCCGCGCGCGGCACCTCCGCGCGTTGCATCGCCATGCTCAACCCCAGCTGCAGAATGCGGCCGGAACCTAAGGCGCGTCGGCGGCCACCGCCTTGATGCAAGTCAAGTTTGCGTTCAGTGCGCCATGAACACCGGGACGGTCATCTCGCTCAGCAGGCTGCGGGTGACCCCGCCGAACACCGTTTCGCGCATACGAGAGTGTCCATACATGCCGGTCACCAACAGGTCGGCGCCGATGTCGGCGGCATAGGACAGCAGCGCGTCGCCTTCCGCAATGTCGGTCGCCACCGTGTGCGCTGCCTCGGCACGGATGCCGTGGCGGGCCAGGTGCAGCGCGATGTCGGCCGCCGGCACGTCGCCGTCGCCGCGGATGCCACGGCGCGGATTGATCGACAGCACCGTCACCTTGCGCGACTGCGCCAGAACCGGCAGCGCATCGTTCAGCGCCCGCGCCGCCTCGGCGGTGGCGTTCCAGCCCACCAGCACGTCGCGCCCGACCACCGGGAACGCGCCGGCGAACGGCACCATCAGCAGCGGCCGCCCGCACCCCATCAGGGCGCTGGCGGGCAGGTCCACCGCCTGCCCCTTGCGCGCCCCCCGCATGTCGGCCTGCCCCAGCACGATCAAGTCCGCATACCGGCCATGCAGCGCCACGACGTCGCCGGCGACCCCTTCGACCAGCCGCCACTCGCCCTCCACGCCCTCGCGGCGCAGCCGGTCGGTGAACGCCGCCTCGACGTGTTCGGCCGACTCCATCGCGGCGGCGCGCATGCGCTCGACCACGTCCTCGGCGCGGCGCAGGTCGAGGAAGGCCGAGGGGAAGCCGTAGAACATGTCGGGCGGCGGCAGGTCGACCACGTAGAGCCCGGTCAGGTGGGCGCCGTGCTGCGTGGCCAACCCGATGGCCACCCCCAGCCGCACCGCGCTGCGCGGCGAATCGTCCAGATGGATCAGGATGTCCTTGAGCTGCATGGCATTCCTCCATCGCCGGGCTGTCCCGCCCGGGCCGGGTCGTTATGGCGTCAGCTGGCGTGGACGGCCAGCGCGGCCTTCATCCGCGCCGCGGTGAACGGCGCCTGGCGCAGGCGCACCCCGGTGGCGTCGAACACCGCGTTGCCAAGCGCCGCCCCCACCGGCGCGCAGGCCGCCTCGCCGGCGCCGATCGGGGGTTCCGTCGGACGGTCGATCAGCTCGATCTCCAGTACCGGCAGGTCGGCGAAGCGCAGCACCGGGTAGCTCGACCAGTCCGTGCTGGTGACCCGCGAGCGGTCGAAGGTGACCTCCTCGAACAGCGAACGGCTGAGCGCATGCAGGATGCCGCCCTCCACCTGGGCGCGCACTCCGTCCGGGTTCACCATCAGGCCGCACTCGTGCACGCACACCACGCGGCGCGGATGGATGCGGCCACTGCCGCGGTCCACCTCCACTTCCATGCCGATGGCGACGAAGTTCTCGTTCTGCTTGTAGTGGCAGTAGGCGATGCCGCGGCCGCGCAGCAGCCGGGCCGAACGATCGACCCGCCCCGGTGACGGCCTGGCCTGCCAGCCCATCAACTCGGCCGCCCGCCGCAGCACCGCCACCCCGCGCGGCTCGCGCAGCCCCTTCAGCCGGTAAGCGACCGGGTCGGCACGGGCGGCGGCGGCCAGTTCGTCGAAGAAGCACTCCACCGCCATCACGTTGGCGAGCTTGCCGGGAGCGCGCAGGTTCGACGACCGCAACGGCGTGCCGTCCACCCATCGCGCCACCGCGCGCAGGTTGGCGATGGCATAGGGCGGGTCGATGTTCTGCTGCACCAGGCCGGCGGAATGGCCGTGCGGCTGCTCGATTCCCGCCGCGTCCACCGCCAGCAGCGGCACCGCCGGCAGCCCCGGCGTATTCGCCGGCAGGAACGCCACCGTCTCCCAGGCCTGCACGTTGCCGCTGGCATCGAGGGCGGCCCGCAGGTCGAGCATCTGCGGCGGCCCCTTGGGGTCCCAGCCATGTTCGTCCGCGCGCGACCACTGCACCCGCACCGGCGCGCCGACCGCTTTCGACAGCAGCGCCGCGTCGGCCGCGGCGTCGTCATGGCCGTTCATGCCGTAGCAGCCGGAGCCGTCCACGTAGATCAGCCGCACCCGCGCCGCGGGCAGGCCGAGGAAGCGGGCGAACAGCGGCTGGTACTTGTGCGTGCCCTGCGAGGCCGTCCAGATCGTGGCCTCGTCCGCCCGCACATCGGCCACCGCGCAGGACGGGCCCATCGAGGCATGCGACTGCGCCGGCCAGCGATAGGTGGCCGCCAGCACCCGTCCGCCGACCAGCAGCTTCTCCGGCGCCCCGATCGAGGCCAGCACCTGCTCGCCGACCGGTTTGCTGGCGCGCACCGCGTCGAACAGGCCCGCCGAGCCGGGCAGCCCCGCCGGCGTGGTCCAGCGCGCCTTGAGCGTCGTCGCGGCCCGCTCGGCCTGCCATTCGCTGGGCGCCACCACGCCCAGGAAGTCGCGGATGCGCACCACCCGCACGCCCGCGAGCCCGATGACCGAGGCCTCGTCCACCGCGATGAGCGAGGCCCCCACCGCCGGCGGACGCAACACCCGCCCGTGCAACATGCCGGGGACGGTGATGTCATGTACATAAGTGTGCCGGCCGGTCACCTTGGCCGGAACATCCGGCCGCGGCAGGCTGGTGCCGATCCACCGGAACGCCGCCGGGTCGCTCAGCTTCACCTTTGGGTCCACGTCCAGCTCGAAGGCGCGGCCCTCCAGCAGCGCGGCGAAACCGATGCCCGCCCCGCCGCCGCGCGGCCGCACTTCCCCCGCCATCGCCTCCAGCTCCTCCACCGGCTTGCCGAGCCGCGGCGCGGCGAGGGCGAGCAGCCGCTCGCGGGCGGTGGCGGCGGCGCGGCGGACCTGCATGGCGCCAACCGCCGTGCCGGTGCTGCCGGCGGTCGGGCCCTGGTTCGGGGTCAGCAGCGTGTCGCCCTCGACCAGGGCAATCCGCGCCGGCGGCACGCCCAGTTCCTCGGCCACCACCTGGCGCATCACCGCGCGCAGCCCGGTGCCGAGATCGACCTTGCCGCTGTACACCGTCACCCCGCCATCGGCGCCGATCGCGAGGTCGCCATCGACGGCATTGAGCGCGACGGTGCGTGGACCAGCGAGGGCGGGCCGGGCGGCGAACGCCACCACCAGCCCGGCGGCGCCCCGCAGCAGGGAACGGCGACCGATATGGGTCATGTCAGCCCCTCCCCGCCGCGGCCCGCAGCACCGCCCGTACCACCCGCACGTGCGTGCCGCAGCGGCACAGATTGTCGGCCAGCGCGTCGCGCACCGCCGCCTCGGTGGGGTGCGGGGTGTGCGCCAGCAGCGCCGCGGCCGTCATTACCATACCGGGTGTACAATAACCGCACTGCGCCGCGCTCTCGGCGATGAAGGCGGCCTGCACCGGATGCGGCGCCTCCGGGCTGCCGAGCCCCTCCGGAGTGACGATGGCGCGCCCCTCCAGCGACGCCGCCGGGGTCACGCAGGACCGCACCGGCTCGCCGTCGACCAGGACCGTGCAGGCGCCGCACTGGCCGAGCCCGCAGCCGAACTTCGTGCCGGTGAGCCCCAGATCGCCCCGCAACGCATGCAGCAGGGGCATCTCATCGTCGTCCAGCGCCAGCGCGTGATCGTGGCCGTTCACGTGCAGGGTTACAGTGCGCATCGTCCTCTCCCCCTCAACGGCAGGGAGCATATGACGCCCCGGCAGCGGTTGCCACCGCAACCCTGGCTTACCATGCGGCGTTGCGTCGGCACGGCGCAGCACGCGGAGGCCGTTGGCGCGGCCACCCGCTGATGCACGGTCAGCGCGGCGTCAGCAAGTCCAGTTGCATGCCCTTGGCCTCGTCGGCCGCGTCAAGGCTGAAATCCGGCGTTTCGAAAAGCGCGATGCAGGCATCGACCACCGCCGGGTCGAACAGGCGTCCCTTGTGGCTTTCGATTTCGGCGAGCGCGGCCGCGATGGGCAGCGCGGGGCGGTAGGGCCGATGCGATGTCATGGCGTCGATCACATCCGCCACCGCGATGATCCTGGCGCCGAGCAGGATGGCGTCTCCCTTCAGCCCCAGCGGGTAGCCGCTGCCGTCGAGCCGCTCGTGGTGCTGGTAAACCATCTGGGCGATCGGCCAGGGAAAATCGATCCCCCTGACATTGTCATACCCCGCCGCGGCGTGCTCGCGGATCAGCGACATTTCGGTCCGCGACAGTTTGGCCGGCTTGCTGAGGATTTCCGCGGGCACGCTGACCTTGCCGAGATCATGGATGATGCTGGCGAGGCGAATCCCCTCGACGTCGTGCTCCGATAGCCCCAGCCGGCGGGCCATGCTGACGGCAAGCTTTGCCACCCGCTGCTGATGCCCTGCCGTGTAGAGATCGCGCAATTCCACCATGTTCGCGATGGCGCCGACCATGGACTCCAGGCCGACGCGCCAGCGTTGCTCAAGCTCGGCGCTCGTCCTGCGATGGCGCAGGGCGACGAAGCCGTAGGAGAGGTCGTCGGCAAGCTTCTGCAGCAGTTCGAGTTCCTCGGCATCGAAGGCGTTGGCATCCGCGGCGTAGAGCAGCAGCACCGCGAACACGCCGGAGGCGTCCTTGAGGGGAAACGTCGCCGCCGACACGACGCCGTATTCCTGCGCGAACTCCGCCAACCCCACCATGTTGGGGTGGTCCCAGATGTTGCGGGTGGTTGCCGGCTGGCCGGAGCGGATCGCCCGCCCGGTGGTGCCTTGCCCGAACGGCACTTCGGCCCAGGTGAGTTCAAGCCGGGTCGCCAGCCGGTCCGCCCCGTCCCCGGCGGAGGCGACGAGCTGCACGGTTTTGGCCGCATCGTGTTCGACCGTGCCGACCCACGCCATGCGGTAGCCGCCGACCTCGGTGACGGCACGGCACATGCCTTCGAACAGCTCGGCTTCGCTGGTGGCGCGAACCACCACCTCGTTGCCGCGGCTGAGCGTCAGCAGCGCCCGCTTCACCCGCTCCAGCCGGCGTTCGGTGGCTTCGCGCTCGGTGATGTCGACGAAGCTGGCGCGCTGCAGGTTGCCCCGAGCGCCCGGCAACCGGACCACCGTCATGTGGCAAAGTCGTTCCTCGCCCGACGACGTGCGGATCCGGCGATGGACGGCAAGATGCTCGCCGGCCATCACCCGTTTCACATTGTCGGCGAACATTTGCGCGAACGGTCGCGGGTCGGGTTGTTCCGGCGCGTAGAAGAACTCCGGCGCGTGTTTGACGATCTCCTCGCGCGCATAGCCAAACAGCCGCTCCGCCTGCGGGTTCGCGTCGACCAGGCGGTGCTGGTCCGCGTCATAAAGCATGATCGCGTCGGGAGCGGTCTCGACCAGCAGGCGGAAGCGCTCCTCGCTGGCCAGCAGCGTTTCCTCGGCCTGCTTGCGCCTGGTGATGTCCTGGCAGGTGCCGGTCAACCTGAGCACGGTGCCGGCCGCATCCTGGGTTCGCTCCGCTCGCGAATGAACGGCCCGCACGGCGCCATCCGGCCGCACGATGCGGAATTCGATGTCGTATTGTTCGCCGCCGGCCAGCGCGGCGTCGCTCGCCTCCTCCACGCGCCGGCGGTCGTCGGGATGAACGCATGCGAGGAAGTTGGCGTGGTTCGGAACCCAATTTTTCGGGTCGCGCCCAAAGATCCGGTAGACCCCGCGCGACCAGACCAGCGCGTCGCGGACGATGTCGCGCTCCCACCCGCCGATCTCGCCGAGGTATTCCACCCGATCCAGGACGGCCTGCAGGTTGCGCAGCGCCGCGTCATCCTGGCCCGCTGCGGCAACGCCGCCGGTTGCGCGCCGGATGGCCGTTTTGCCGTGTGCCTGCACCAGGAATTCGTCCGTGGACTATTGGATGGCGGGTCGCCGCCATTGTTTAGGCCGAAAGCAAGACACTCTCAAGGTTGCTGAATTCGTCCGCCGGGCGGCCTGGGATGGGAAGCGGGAAGGGAGGGCCGGGCGGGATGATAAATACGATATCGTAACAATTAGGGCGCGCCTGGGCCTGGCGGGGTCATGCCGGTTTTTCGGGCAGCCCGAGCAGCAGGTGCCAGGGGAAGCCGGAGCAGCGCGGAGCGTCGTCGCCGGGTGGCGGGA
>CAIMEK010000141.1 GCA_903839965.1 uncultured Acetobacteraceae bacterium
CCGGCCACCTTCGACAGCCTGGGCGAACTCGGCGGGCGCACGGTGGGGCTGGTGGGCTACGGCGCGGTCGGCTCGCTGCTGGCGCCGGTGCTGCAGGCGCTGGGGTGCCGGGTGCTCTACTGCGACCTGGTGCCGCCGCCCAACGCGGTGGGCGATCGCCGCACGCTGGCGGACCTGCTCGCCGGGTCCGACATCGTCTCGCTGCACGTGCCGCTGACCCCGCGCACCGAGCGGATGATCGACGCGGCCGCGCTGGCGCGCATGAAACCCGGCGCCATGCTGGTCAACACCGCCCGCGGCGGCCTGGTGGACGAGGCCGCGCTGGTCGAGGCGCTGACCAACGGCCAGCTCGGCGGCGCCGGCCTCGATGTGTTCGCCGACGAGCCGGCGGATGCGTCGAACCCGCTGTTCGCCTTGCCCAACGTGGTAGTGACGCCGCACGTGTCCTGGCTGACCACCGGCACGATCGCCCGCAGCCTCGGCGTTGCGGCGGAAAACTGCCGCCGCCTCGCCAGCGGCGAACACCTGCTGCATCGCGTGTGCTGAACCGCGACGCCAAAACCGCAATGCTGAACCAGGGAACGGGGGAATCACAGGGATGGCCATAAGCACCACAGCGCGGGGCGAACTGCGCACGCTGGTGCTGGTCTGCGCCGCCCACTTCGCCAGCCATTTCCAGATGCTGGTGTTCCCGCCGCTGTTCCCGCTGCTGCGCGACAGCCTGGGCGTGGGGTTCGTCGAGATCGGCCTCGCCCTGACCCTGTACAACGTGGTGTCCGCGCTCACCCAGGCGCCGATGGGCTTCCTGGTCGACCGCGTGGGTGCGCGCATCGTGCTGGTCGGCGGGCTGGCGCTCGGCGGCGCCGCCTACGTCGTCACCGGCCTGTTCCCGTCCTACCCCATGCTGCTGGTGGCCGCGGCCCTGGTCGGCCTGGCCAACTCGGTCTACCACCCCGCCGACTACGCCCTGCTCTCGGCCGGCATCGGCGACGCACGCATGGGCCGCGCCTTCTCGGTGCACACCTTCGCGGGCTACTTCGGCGGCGCCATCGCCCCGGCCATCATGTTGCTGCTGGTGACCTGGGTCGGCATGGGCGGCGCCATCATCGCGGCGGGGATGGTGGGCTGGGTGGTGGGACTCGCCCTGCTCGCGGCACCGTTCGGGGCGGTTACGCGCCGCGCCGCCGAGCACGCCGGCATGCGCGGCGCGCGGGCGCTGCTGACCCCGGCCATCCTCGGCCTCGTGCTGTTCTTCGCCATGATCTCGCTCTCCACCGGCGGCATCAGCAACTTCACCGTGGTGGCGCTGGTGGACGGGTTCGGGGCCACGCTGACTTCGGCCAACGGCGCGCTCACCGCCTTCCTGCTGGCGAGCGCCTGCGGCGTGCTCGCCGGTGGCGTACTCGCCGACCGCACGACACGCCACGGCGAGGTCGCCACCCTCGGCTTCGGCCTGACCGCGGCGCTGATGCTGCTGATCGGCTACACCTCGCTCGGGCCGTTCTGGCTGGCGCTGGTGATGGGCGTGGCGGGCTTCCTCTCCGGCATGATCATGCCCTCGCGCGACATGCTGGTGCGCCAGGCCTCGCCGCCCGGCGCCGAGGGCCGGGTGTTCGGCATCGTCACCACCGGGTTTAATTTTGGCGGCATGGTCTCGCCGGTGGTGTTCGGCGCGCTGATGGATCACCACTTGCCGGCCTGGCTGTTCTTCGCCAGCGCCATCTTCATGCTGATGACCGCGGCCCTGGCGCTGTTCGGGGAACGACGGCCACGTCCGGCCGCACAAGCCGGCGACTGACACCACAAAACGGGGGACAGGACGAACGATGAATTCCAGATGGAAGCTTCTTGCGGCCCTGATGGCGCTCGCCGCCACGCCCGCACTGGCGCAAGTCAACAACCCGATCAACCTCCTCGGCACGGTCGAGAAAATCGACGCGACCTCGATCTCGGTGCAGAGCGACCAGGGCGGCGCGGTGGAAACCTTCCGCCTCGCGCCGAACCTG
Source organism: uncultured Acetobacteraceae bacterium (assembly GCA_903839965.1). GTDB lineage: Bacteria > Pseudomonadota > Alphaproteobacteria > Acetobacterales > Acetobacteraceae > Rhodovastum. Next base: position 2,007 of record CAIMEK010000141.1, read on the forward strand.
CTGGTCGTCGAAAGCAGGACAGCCACGCTCGCCGATATCAAGCCGAACGACTTCGTCGCCTCGGCGGCCATGCGCGGAACCGACGGCAAGCTGCACTCCACGGAGCTGCGCATCTTCCCGGACGCCATGCGGGGCCTGGGCGAAGGCCAGCGACCGATGAACGACACCCGCAACCAGACGATGACCAACGCAACGTTCACCGGCGCGGCCGTGGTCAACGGCAGCAACAACCTCAAGGTGACGTTCGCGGGCGGCGAGTCCGAGCTCGTCGTGGACCCGGGGGTTCCGGTGACGCGCTTCGATACCGTGGACAGGAACCTCGTGAAGAGCGGCGTGCAGGTGCGCGTGCAGGGGACGAACAACGCGGACGGGGCGATGGTTAACCGCATCACGATCAGGTAAAGGCGAGGGCTCTCCCCTCGCCTTCCTTACTTGGGCGGCGGTGGATCGTCGAACAGAATGCGGTTGGCCGCACCCTCGAGGTCGTCGTACTGGCCGGAACGCAGGCACCACAGGAAGAACACCAGGCCGATGCCGCCCATGATGAGGCTGAGGCCGATCAGGTAGATCATGATTGTCATGCCGGCCTCCTTTCGCGTGGCCGCGCCCGGAAGCTGTTGGCCATCACCAGCAGCGACGAGGTGGACATCGCCGCGGCGGCCAGCCAGGGGGTGACCAGCCCCGCCACCGCCAGCGGCAGCATGATCGCATTGTAGCACAGCGAGAGCGCCAGGTTCTGCCGCATGACGGTGCGTGCCCGCCGGGCCGAGCGGAGCACGGTGCCGACGGCAGCCAGGCCGCGGCCCTGGAACACCACGTCGGCCACGGTCTGGCTGATATCGGCGGCGGTGGCGGGAGACAAGGAAACCGAGGCGGCGGCGAGCGAGGGGCCGTCGTTCAGGCCGTCGCCCACCATCAGGACGCGGTGGCCCTGGGTGCGCAGCGAGTCCACCAGGGCCACCTTTTCGACCGGGCCGACTTCGGCGCGCCAGTCTTCGATGCCGAGGGTCGCGGCGATGCGGCCGACCGAGGCGGCGCGGTCGCCGGAGGCAAGCAGGATACGCAAGCCGATGCGGCGCAGGTCGGCAAGGGTGGCGACGCCGTCGGGGCGCAAGCGTTCATCGAAGGCGAAGTGGGTTGGCGGGTGGTGGAAACGGGCGAGCCAGAGTTCCGGGCCGGTCACCGCGGCAGTTGATGGATCGCCGGCGAAGCTGCGGGACCCCAGGCGGATTTCGCCGTCGGGGGTGCGGCAGAGCAGGCCTTCGCCGGGGTGCTCCTCGACGCCCTCGCGGGCGGCCACCGGGCCGGCGGCGGCCAGCAGGGAGCGGGCGAGGGGGTGGCGGCTGCTCGCCGCCAATGAGGCCGCGAGCGGCAGGGCTTCGGGGTCGCGGGCGGGGTCGTCCACCAGGGCGAGCGTCGGCTCGGTCAGGGTGCCGGTCTTGTCGAACACCACCGTGTCGACCTCGGCCAGGCGTTCCAGTGCGGTCGCCGATTTCAGCAGGATGCCGGCGCGGAACAGGGCGCCGGTGACGATCACCTGCACCGCCGGCACCGCCAGGGCGAGCGCGCAGGGGCAGGTGACGATGAGCACGGCGCAGCCGATCAGCAGCGCATCGGCCGCGGGCAGTCCCCGCACGCCCCACCACCAGGCGAAGGTGGCGGCGGCGCAGACATGCACCACCGGCGCGTAGAGCCGCGCCACCCGATCGGCCAGGATGACGAAACGGCCGCGCCGCGCCTCGGCCGCCTCGATCAGCCGCACGCATTCGGCCAACAGCGTGGCGCTGCCGGTGGCGGTGGCGCGCACCAGCAAAGTGGCGCCCTGGTTCAGCGTGCCGGCGAATACACGGGTGCCCGGGCCGGCCTGCACGGGCAGGCTTTCGCCGGTGACCAGGCTGGCGTCCAGCGGCGCGTTGCCGCGCTCCACCACGCCGTCGACGCCGATGCGTTCGCCCATGCCGACCAGCACGCGCGCGTCGGGCGCCACGCGTTCCTGGGCGCAGCGTTGCACGCTGCCGTCGGCGGCGAGCACCGCCACGTCGGCGCTGCGCAGGCTGAGCAGTTGCTGCGCGGTGGCACGTGCCTGGCCGCGGGCACGATGGTCCAGCACGCGGCCGATGAGCAGGAAGAACAGCAGCGTGACGACCGAGTCGAAATAGGTGTGCCGGCCACCCTGCGCGGTCTCCCACAGGCTGACGGCGGACACCAGCAGCACGCCGATGCTGATGGGCACGTCCATGTTGGTGTGGCCCACCCGCAGCGCCCCCCAGGCCGAGCGGAAGAACGGGCGGCCCGCATAGGCCACCGCCGGCAGGGCGATGAGGGCGGACACCCAGTAGAGCAGGCCGCGCGTGGCCGGGCCCATGCCTTCGTCGAAGCCGGCCCAGACCGCGATCGAGTTGATCATGACGTTGATGGAGGCGAAGCCGGCCACCGCGAGCGCGCGCAGCAGCGCCCGGCCGGTGCGGTCGTCGGCCGCGGATAACACGGCGGCGTCGAAGGGAATGAGCCGGTAGCCGAGCCGTTCGACCGCCGCGACCAGGCGCTCCGCGTCGGTCGGCTCGCCGCGCCAGACCATGCGGAGCATGCGGGTGGTCAGGTTCACGCGGCCCTGCAGCAGGCCAGGCTCGCGCGCCAGCACCTGCTCGATCAGCCAGACGCAGGCGCCGCATTGCAGTCCGTCGAGCGCCAGCGTCAGCGCGTACGTGCCGTCGGGCTGCTCCCCGATGTGGCGGGCGAGGTCCCAGCGCTCGGCGGGTTCAGGTCGCGGCGCGCGCCGGGCCGGGTCGAGCAGGCGCTGCTCATAGTAGCGGCCCAGCCCGAGGTCCTGGATGACCTCGTAGGCGGCCGCGCAGCCCGGGCAGCAGAAGCGTTGCCCGGTGGGCGTTGGCGTGCCGCAATGGGCACACTGGACTTCGGCTGCGACGGACGGGGCCGCGGCCGCGGCGCCGTTCACCGCACGACCAGCCGCCGCGTCGTGTGGTATTCGCCGCCCGGCGCCGTCACGGTCAGGTCGAGGTTCCACTGGCCCGGCGCCAGCGCGGCCTCGGCCACGAAGCGGCCCGGGGCGGTGGCACGGAAGGCAAGGGTTGCGGGCGTCGCCTCGCCGAGCGGACGTTCGGCGGCGGCGCTGAGGCGGGCGCCCACCAGCGGGGAGCCGGCGCGATCGGACAGCGTGACCACGGGGCGGCCGCCATCGAGCGTGTCGCGCACCGTCCAGCCCAGGGCGTCCTGGCGTTCGGCGGCCTGCAGCACGTGGTCGTAGCCGTTGCTGGCGCCGAAGCCGTTGGTGGTCGCCAGGCCGGGGAAGCTGCGTACCGCCAGGCCCATCATGGCGAAATTCACCACCATGACGAAGCCGATGCC
>CAIMEK010000142.1 GCA_903839965.1 uncultured Acetobacteraceae bacterium
AGGCCGCGCCCGGGCTGCCGGTTACGATCACAGCCGCGCGCCTGGAATGGAAATCCATCAAGGGCGTGTGGAGCGAGCAGGAAGTTGAACCGCAAACCTGCACGCAGACCTCCAAGGCCCAACCCGATTCGTGCATCTTCCAGACCGGCGTGGGCGGCAGTTACCGCATCACCGCCACGGTCACGGATGACAAGGGACGCATCAATGAAACGCGCTTCACGCGCTGGGTGGCGGGCGGAAAAGTACCGCCGTCACGCACCGTCAAACAGGAAGCCGTGACGCTGATCCCCGACAAGCAAACCTACCAACCCGGCGACACCGCCCACATCCTGGTGCTCAGCCCGTTCAGCCCGGCCGAAGGCCTGCTGACCGTCAGCCGCAGCGGGACGCTTTACACCAAACGCTTCAGCCTGCAGGGCACTTCCACCAGCCTGGATATCCCGATCGAATCGGCGCACATCCCCAACCTGGAAGTACAGGTCGACCTGGTGGGTGCGGCCCAACGCACGGCGGATGACGGCGTTACGCCGCTGCCGGACGTCCAGGCCCGCCCGGCCTACGCCAGCGGCACGCTCAGCCTGAGCATCCCGCCGCTCGAACGCACACTCAGCGTGCAAGTCACGCCCGATCAGCCCAAAGTGCAGCCCGGCGCGCAGACCTCCGTCAGCGTGCTGGTCAAGGACGCCAGCGGCCAGCCCGTGCCGGATGCCGAAGTCAGCCTGGTGGTGGTGGATGAAGCCATCCTGTCGCTGACCAATTACAAGCTCGACAACCCGCTGGATATTTTCTACACCGCGCGACCCTCCAACCTGTCCGCCATCTACAGCCGCGCCAGCCTGGTGCTGGCCGACCCGCTGGCCCTGGCGCAGCAGGCGCAAGTGCAGCGCGGCGCGCTGGTGGACAACACGGGCGCGGCAATGCCGGCCGCCGCGCCGGCCGCCACCGCCGCGCCGGATGCCACGGAAGGCATGTTTGCCGCCAAATCGGATGCCGCGCATGCCGCCCCGAACATCCAGGTGCGCACGGATTTCAACCCGCTGGCGGTCTGGAGCCCGGCCGTCAGCACCGGCCCGGATGGCAGCGCCAAAATCTCCTTCAAACTGCCCGACAACCTGACGCGCTACCGCGTCATGGCCGTGGCGGTTGACCCTTCCGGGAAGAAATTCGGCCAGGGCGAAGCCAACATTACCGCGCGCCTGCCGCTGATGGTGCGCCCTTCCGCGCCGCGCTTCCTGAACTTTGGCGATACGTTTGAACTGCCAGTGGTTTTGCAGAACCAGACCGATGCGCCGCTGGTGGTGGATGTGGCCGCGCGCGCGACGAACCTGAATATAAAGACCGCCGGGCTGCGCGTCACGATCCCGGCCAATGACCGGGTGGAAGTACGCTTCCCGGCCAGCACGGATCTGGCTGGCACGGCGCGTGTGCAGATCGCGGCCGCCTCCGGCGATTACACGGATGCCGCCAGCCTGGAAATGCCGGTTTACACCCCGGCCACCAGCGAGGCCTTCGCCACCTACGGCGTGATCGACAACGGCTCGGCCGCCCAGCCGGTGCAGTACCCCAGCGGCGTCTTCCCGCAGTACGGCGGGCTGGAGATCACAACCTCCTCCACGGCCGTGCAGGCCCTGACCGACGCGGTGCTGTACCTGGTCAAGTATCCTTACGAATGTTCCGAACAAATTGCCTCGCGCGTGCTGGCGATCGCCTCGCTGCGCGATGTG
>CAIMEK010000143.1 GCA_903839965.1 uncultured Acetobacteraceae bacterium
AGCGCGTCGCCCCGCCCGCCTGCTCCAGATACCAGGCGGCGTCCCTGCCCGGCAGGTAGGTGACGGCCGAAGGGTTATAGACCTGGCCGGCAATGAGTACGAAGTTCGGACGTTTAGGGATGAACAGCGTGTCGCCGGCGCGTATCTCCAGGTCCGCCGGAGTGTTCTCCCACTCGGCAATGCGCGGCGATATCTTGACGATCAGCCGCGGACTGCCCGGGCGGCTCCGGAGCGCTGCCAGCACCTGCTGCTGCTGAAGCTGCATGGCCATCAGCAGCCCGAACTGCTCCTGGCCGCCCGTGACGCTGGGCTGCACCCGCGGGGCCGCCGATTCGATGCGCCTGATCATCTCCTGGCGGCTCTGCTCGGCCAGCTCGCCTACTTGTCTGCGCTCCAGCACCGCACCCTCCGGATAGGCGCTCTCGCGGAAGCCTCCGGCGCGCCGCAGGATCGAGCTGAGCCGCTCCCCGAGTTGAATGCCATAAGTTCCGGCGTAGCCCACCTCGCCGCTGACCGTTACCGCTGCCCCGATGTCCTGCCAGCCGCTCAGCTGCCGTATGCCGACCACGTCGCCCGGCTTGAGCGCCACGTCGGCGGCGCGGTCGCCGGCAACGGCCCGGCCCACCGCCACCTCGCGGCGCTCCAGCAGCACCTGTTCGCCGTTCTGCACCACGTAGCTCGAAAGGTCCCCGGTCTGCCGGTAGGCGCTGCGCTCCAAGCCGCCCGCCATCTGCACCAGCCCGGCCAGCGTCATTCCCTGCGTCAGCGGATACTCGCCCGGACGCAGCACCGCGCCCCGTATGCTCACCAGCGGCGGGTCGGCTTCGTAGCGGCCCAGCACGCGCACGACATCAAAGGGTTCCAGCCCGATCACCTCGTTGCCCGTCAGCACGCCCGCGAGCGAAAACGGAAGCGTCTCCGGTCGGTAGTCCGGCGCCCGGAGACGAATGATCTCGGCGCGCTCGTCCGGCTCCGGCATCACCACCTGGTAGGAGCCAAGCAGCTCGCTCACCTTCATGCCGTCGTGATAGGCATACCGCCCCGGGCGAAAGACGTGGCCTTCCAGGAACACCACCTGTTCGTTGTAAGGAAGAATGGGAGCGATCAGGACGCGGTCGCCGTCCTGCACGCGAAACGCGGCCAGCTTCTCCCTGGCTCCGGCAGCGTCGGCCACCGCGACGTTCAGCATGGTGCGCCGCGCGTGGGCCTCGATGCGCTCCACCTGGATCTGCTTCAGGCTGGCGGACACCAGCGGCCCGCCCGCCAGGTCGACCACGTCGGCCAGGCTCTGCTCGCCGCGCAACTCGTAAATGGCGGGACGCCGCACCATGCCGGCCACCGTCACCTGCGCTCCCACCGGCGGAACCAGCAGGGTGTCGCCCGGCAGCAGCCGCTCGCCCTCGGCGCGCACGCCGCGCAGCAGGAATTCATACAGATCGACTTCGGCCAGCAACCGGGCGCCGCGATAATGGCGCAACAGGCGCAGCGAGCCGCTCGCCGTCGGCCCCCCGGCGGAGTACAGGGCGTTGAGCGGCGTCGACAGCGAGCTGATGTCGTAGGCCCCGGGCCGCTGCACGTCGCCCACCACGTACACCCGCACGCTGCGCACCCGGCCGAGCGAAATCTCGGCCCGCTCTTCGCGGAACTGCCCGGCCAGCGTCTTGCGGATCACCTCCTGCGCCTGGGCGATGGTCAGGCCCGCGACCGCCACCGGACCCGCTTCCGGCAGCGCGATCTGGCCCTGCCGGTCAATCGCCCGTTCGCTGCGCTCGGCCCGTCCGCCCCACAGGTTCAGAATCAGTAGGTCGCCGGGGCCGAGCACGTAGTCGGGACCAGCCGGCAGGTCCATCGGCAGCTCATCGCTGTTGCCGGTTCCGAGTTGAAAGACGTCGCTGCCGAAGCGCTTCACTTTGCCGCCCGTGGCCGGAAGCTGCGAATACAGCTCGACCAGCGATGGCAGGTTGAGGTGCGGAATCGGCCGCCGCTGCAGCTCCGGCTCCCCGGCGGTGGCCGTTTCCTCGTCCGACGCCACCGGCCGCGGCGGTGCCATCCCCGCCTCAGGCGCGATGGCCTCGGCGCGCGTTGCCACCGGACGCTTCCTCGTCGTGCCCGGCTCCTCGCTCAAAGCCGCCGCCGCCGCCGCCGCCGCCGCCGTCAGCTTCTCCAGCAGCGCCGGCTCCTGCTGCAGCAACTCCAGCATCCGGGCGGTGCTCATCGCCGGC
>CAIMEK010000144.1 GCA_903839965.1 uncultured Acetobacteraceae bacterium
AGGCGGGCTGTATCCGGGCATCCGTTGGCTGGCCGAGCAGGGGCTGGTGCGCGGGCACCTGCTGAGCTTCAACGGCGGCGCGGTGCCGCGCATCTGGGCCGGGTGCTTCGGCAGTTTCGACCTCGGGGTGCGGGTGCTGGGCCGGGCCGCGCATTCCGGCGAACCGGCCGGCGGGGTGAACGCCATCGAGGCGGCGCTGCCGGTGCTGAACGGCCTGATGGAGCTGAAGCGGGTGGTGCAGGCGCGCACGTCCGCGCTGCCGCCGCCGCCGCACAACGAGGGGCGGCCACTCACCGCGCTGCTGACCATCGCCGCGGCGCATGGCGGGCAGAAGGGCTCGGCGCTGCCGGCGCATTTCGACATCGTGATCAACCGCCGCTACGCGCCGGAGGAGCGTTTCGAGGACGCCCGCGCGGAAATCGAGGCCGTGCTGGCCGCGCATGGTGGCGCCGCGCTGGGGATCGAGACCACCTTGCTGGGCCACCTGTCGCCGGTGTCCGACCCCACGGGCCCGCACTGGCCGCGCTGGCAGGCGGCGCTGGCGGCAGGGTTCGGCTGGACGCCTCAGAGTTTTCGCGCCTGGGGGGCTTCCTCGTCGTCCGACATGGGCTGGGTGCAGGCGGCGGGCATCCAGGAAATCCTGCTCGGCGGGCTCGGCCGGCCCGACAGCCGCGGTCACGCGGCCGACGAACACACCACCACGGACGACCTGGCCGCGCTGGCGCAAAGTGTGGCGCTGTATCTGGCGGCGGATTTGGGCGGGCTGTAGTGTTGGCGAAACAGGGAGGCCTGCGATGACCCATCTGGACCTCGGCCGGCGCAGCTTGCTGGTTGGCGCCGCCGCGCTTTCCGCCGCCCCCAAGGCGTGGGCGCAGGGCACGCCGCGACGCGGCGGCACGCTGCGCATTTCGGTGGACCAGGCGGCCGGCGTGCTGAACCCGCTGCTGACGCGGGTGAACCCTGAATACCTGGTTTCGGAGCTGCTGTACTCCGGGCTGACGCGGCTGCGGCACGACATGACGGCCGAGCCCGACCTCGCCGAAAGCTGGTCGAGCAATCCCGAACTCACCGAGTGGACCTTCAAGATTCGCGACGGCGTGAAATTCCACGACGGCACCCCGTGCACGGCGAAGGATGTCGCGGCGACCTTCACGGCGATCCTCGACCCGAAAACCGCTTCCGCGGCGCGCACCAATATCGGCCCGGTGGCGGAGGTGCGCGCGCCGGATGACCGTACCGCGGTGTTCAGGCTGCGTGGCGCGTTTGCCGACCTTCCGGTGGCGCTGGCCTACACCAATGCCAAGATCATCCCGGCCGCCATCGCCCAGGGCGACCTGACGAAGCTGGCGCGCAACGCCAATGGCACCGGGCCGTTCCGGCTGGTGTCCTACGAGCCCGAGCGGCTGGTGGTGGCGGCGCGCAACGAGGCGTACTACGACCGCGACCGGCCGCACGTGGATCGGGTGGAAGTGGTGGTCTATCCCGACCCGACGGCGGAAGCCTCCGCGCTGATGTCCGGCGACACCGACCTGATGGCCTCCGCCCAACCGTCGGAATTTTCGCGGCTGTCCTCGGCGTCGGCCGTCAAGGCGTTGCGGGTGCCGTCCGGGCAGTTCCTCAACGTCAACATGGCCTGCGACCAGAAGCCGTTCGATGATGTGCGGCTGCGCCAGGCGCTGGCGCTGACGGTGGACCGCGAGGCGATGGTGGGCTTTGTCGCCGAGGGCTACGGCACGCCGGGCAACGACACGCCGCTGAGCCCGGCTTATCATTTCCACAAGCAGTTGCCCCTGAAGCCGCGCGACATCGCCGGCGCCAGGCGGCTGCTCGCCGAGGCCGGTTACCCGAACGGGCTCGACATCACGATGGTGGCCTCCGACACCCCCGGCACGCGCACCCAGCTCGGCGTCGCCATGCGGGACATGGCCAAGGACGCGGGCTTCCGCATCAACGTGCAGACCATGCCGCACGCGACCTATCTCGAACAGGTCTGGAAGAAGGGCAATTTCTACGTCGGCTTCTACAACATGCAGGCGACCGCCGACGCCATCTTCTCGCTGCTCTACACTTCCGATGCCGCCTGGCCGGAGACGCGGTGGAAGAACAAGGATTTCGACACGCTGATCGAGCAGGCCCGGCTGACCACCGATGAGGCGCGGCGGCGCGGTCTCTACGACCAGGCGCAGGTGTTGATGAACGCCGGCGTGCCGTCGGTCATTCCGGTGTTCTTCGACCTATTGTCGGCGCAACGCCCATACCTGCAGGGCTACCGCCTGCATCCACGCGGCGCGGTGTTCCGGCTCGACGAGGCCTGGCTTGGGGAGGGTGCGCCCCGAAGGGGCTGAATAAAAGTTTTTTGGTTCTTTTTTTCAAAAAAGAACAGACTTCTTTTTGAAGGATCAGCGGTGTCGGCGAGCTGGCTGCTAAGACGGGCGTTGCTGGTCGTCTACACGCTGTTGGTGGTGTCGTTGCTGGTATTCGGCATCACCCAGGTGCTGCCGGCGGACGCGGCGGTGACGCTGCTGGGCGAGAACGCGACGCCGGCCGCGCTGGCGGCGGTGCGCGCGCGGCTGGGGCTGAACGATCCGGTCTGGCTGCAGTACTGGCACTGGCTCTCCGGCGTGCTGGTGGGCGATTTCGGCACTTCCATGCGCACCGGCCAGGACGTGGGCCCGGTGATGCTGGTGGCGCTGTCGCGCTCGCTGCTGCTGGCGCTGTGCTCGATCGGGCTGATGCTGGTGGTGGCGGTGCCGCTCGGCATTGTCGCGGCGCTGCGGCGCGGGCGCGCGGCCGATCTCGTGGCGGGGCTGGTTTCCTACCTCGGCGTGTCGGTGCCGGAGTTCGTCACCGCGACCGTGGTGCTGGTGGTGTTCGCCGACCGGCTGCACTGGTTGCCGGCCACCGGCTACGTGCCGCTGACCGAGAATTTCGGTGATGGGCTGCTGCACCTTGTCGCGCCGGTGCTGACCATTTCGCTCGTGCTGGTGGCGCATGTGTCGCGCATGGTGCGCTCGGAAACGGTGGACGTGATCGCCAGCGACTACGTGCGCGCCGCCGAGCTGAAGGGGCTGCCGCCGCGCACCGTGCTGCTGCGCCACACGCTGCGCAACGCGCTGCTGCCGGTGGTGACGATCGTGGCGCTGGATGTCGGCTACCTGCTCGGCGGCATCATCGTGGTGGAGGAGATCTTCGCCGTTCCCGGCATCGGGCGGCAATTGCTGGTGGCGATCCAGAGCCGCGACCTGCCGGCCATGCAGGCCGGGGCGCTGATCATGGCGGCCACCTACGCGGTGGCGAATTTCCTCGCCGACCTGGCGTACGCGATGCTCGACCGGCGCATCCGCTATGACTGAGCTGCTGGGCCGGTTGCTGCGCACCCGGCAGGGCGCCGTCGGCGCAGCGATCCTGTTGGTTGTCGCGCTGGCCTGCCTGCTTGGCCCCTATGTGGCGCCGTACGATCCCGAGAAGATCGACTTCCTCGGCCGCTTTGCCGCTCCCGGCGCGCGGCACTGGCTGGGCGGGGATCAGCTCGGGCGCGACGTGCTGTCGCGGCTGCTGACCGGCGCGCGCACCACCGTGCCGGCGGCGCTGGCGGCGACGCTGCTGGGTACCTGCGCCGGCGCGCTGATCGGCACGCTCTCGGCCTATCTCGGCGGAGGCTGGGACGAGGCGATCATGCGCACGGTGGACGCCGTGATGGCGCTGCCCGGGCTGCTGCTGGCGCTGCTGATCGCCAGCACGCTGAGCGGCGGCGGGGGCGGCGCGCTGGCGGCGATTTCGGTGGCCTTCGCGCCGGGGATGGCGCGCGTCACCCGCAGCGTGGCACTGACCGTGCGGCGGCAGGAATACGTCGCCGCCGCCATCGCGCGCGGCGAATCCGGCGGGCATATCGTGCTGCGCGAAATGCTGCCCAATGTGGCGGCGCCGGTGGTGGTGGAGATCACCATCCGCGTCGCCTTCGCGGTGATGCTGTTCGCCACCCTGAGTTTCCTCGGGCTCGGGGCGCAGCCGCCGGCGCCGGAATGGGGGCTGATGGTCAGCGAGGGGCGGCGCTTCCTGCACCAGGCGCCGTGGCTGGTGATTGCGCCCGGCGCCACCATCGCGTTCACCGCCATCGGCTTCAACCTGCTGGGCGACGGGCTGCGAGACGCGATGAACCCGCGCAACGAACAATGACCGCGCCGCTGCTGGAGATTGCCGGCTACACGCTGGACTACGTGACCCGCGCCGGCGCGTTTCGCGCGCTGGACGACGTATCGCTGCAGGTGGCGGCGGGGGAAGTGCTGGGGCTGGTGGGGGAGTCCGGCTCGGGCAAGACGACGCTCGCCATGGCGATCATGCGCCACCTGGCCGGCAACGCACGCGAACGCGCGGGCGCGATCCGGCTCGACGGGCAGGACCTGATGCGCGCGGGGCCGGAAGCGGTGCTGGCGGTGCGCGGGCGGCGGATCGGCATGATCTTCCAGGACCCCGCGACGTCGCTGAACCCGACGCTGACGCTGGGGCGGCAACTGACCGAAGTGCTGGAGCGGCATCGCGGCCTGTCGCCGCGCGCGGCGTGGAAGGAAGGCGTGGACTGGCTGCAGCGCGTCGAGCTGCGCGACGCCGAGGCGCTGATGCGGCGCTATCCGCACGAGGTGTCGGGCGGGGAGAAGCAGCGCGTGGTGATCGCCAGCGCCTTCGCGCCGCACCCGGAGCTGATCCTGTTCGACGAGCCGACCACGGCGCTCGACGTGATCACCGGCGCGCGCATTCTGCAGTTGTTCGCCCGGCTGCGACGGGAAACCGGTGTTTCCGGGCTGTACATTTCGCAC
>CAIMEK010000145.1 GCA_903839965.1 uncultured Acetobacteraceae bacterium
CTGCCGGGCCAGCGTCTTGCGCTCCTCGATCGTCGCGGCCTCGATCCACTTCGCCCTGAGCTGCTCGTGCGTCGGGTTGGTCGGCCAGCCGTACCACGCCTTGTCGCCCGACATCGCCATCACGACGTCGATCGCCGGGTTGCTGTAGCTTTGCCCGCTGCCCGAGGTGAAGAAGATGTTCCAGCCGCCCTTGTCGGGCGCAGCCTTGTTGGCGCGCCGCTGCACCACGTTCGCCCAGTCCATCGACTCGACCTGCACGTTGAACCCGGCCGCACGCATCTGCTGGGCGAATACGGTGGCGGCATTCATCATGTAGGCGATGTTGGTGGCCTGCAGCATCACCACCGGCCGGCCGTCGTAGCCGCCCTCCTTCATCAGCGCCCGCGCCGCGGCCAAATCCGGCCCGCTCTTGAACCAGGCCGTGTTGGCGTCGTTTTCCATCGCCGAGCCGCAGGTGAAGAAGCTGCCGCACTTGCGGAACCACTTCGGGTCGCCGAAGGTCGGCCGCAGCATGTCCTCCTGCTTGATGATGTGCAGCAGCGCCTGGCGGCACTTCACGTTGTCGAACGGCGGATGCAGGTGGTTCAGCCGCATCATGCCGACCAACCCAAGCTCGAACAGGGTTTCCACGGTGATGTTCGGGTCGCTCTCAAGTTGCCCGAGCAGGTCGGTCGGCGGGGTTTCGTAGAAGTCGAGTTCGCCGGCCTGCAGCGCGGCCACCGCGGTCTGCGCGTCCGAAATGTTCTGCAGCACCACCCGGTCCACCTTGACCACCTTGCCGCCCGCCATGCCGCTGGCCGGTTCGCTGCGCGGCGCGTAGTTGGCATTCCGGTCGTAGACGTATTGCGAACCGACCCTGGTTTCGGCGGCGTTGAAGACGAACGGGCCCGAGCCGCAGATCTGGTCGATCTTCTGCATCGGGTCGGTCTCGGCCTCGCGCTTGCGCATCATGAAGCACACCGGCATGGTCGTCGTGACCAGCAGGTCCAGCGGCCGCGCGAACGGGTCGTTCAGCACGATCGTGAAGGTCTTCTCGTCCTTCGCCGAAATGTCCTTGATGTGCGGCATCAGCACCTGCGCCGGGCTGGAGCGCGCCGCCCAGCGCCGCAGCGACGGCACCACGTCCGCCGTGGTCACCGCCGTGCCGTCGTGCCAGCGCAGCCCGTCGCGCAGCGCGAACGTCCAGGTCAGCTTGTCGTCGGAAACGCCGTATTTCTCGACCATCTGCGGCCGCACCACGCCCTCGCGGTCGATGCCGAACAGCGTGTCGTAGATCAGCGCGCCGTGGTAGCCGGCCATGTTCGCGGCGGTCCAGATCGGATCGTAGGTGGGAATGTCGCCCTGCATCACCGCGCGGATGGTGCGCGACACCGGCGGCCTGGTCTGGGCGCGCACGATGCCGGGCGCGGCGATCGCCCCCGCGGTCGCCAGGCTGGCCTGCATGATGTCACGGCGCGTGATGCGCATGGTTCGCTCTCCCTGCTGTGCGGGCGCCGTCCATGTTGCCTTGTCGCGAGCCTGGTCGCCCGTTGCCCGGACAGTAGGAGCGTGGCCGCAACCCGGCAAGCCGCCCCCGCGATCAGACCACATCCGCCGGACGCAGCCGGCACGCGGCCGCCACCGCCGCCGTTTCCACCTGCAGCGTCGCGTGGCCGATATGAAACCGCGCCGCCAACCCGTGGCAGGCCGAGCGGATCAGTTCCTGGTCGTTGACCTGCTCGGCCCGCACCAGGTGCGCGGTCAGCGCCGCCTCGGTGGTCGACAGCGCCCAGATATGCAGGTCGTGCACTTCCACCACCCCGGGCAGGTCGGCGAGCCAGGCCTTCACCTCGTGCTGGGCGATGCGCGACGGCACGCCGTCCATGGCGAGGTTCACCGCGTCGCGCAGCACGCCCCAGGTCGACACTAGAATCAACGCGGCGATCGCCAGGCCGGCGAGCGGGTCGATCCACAATTGCCCGGTCAGCAGGATGGCGATGGCGGCCACCACCACGCCGGCCGAAATGGCGGCATCGCCCGCCATATGCAGGAAGGCGGCGCGAATGTTGAGGTCGTCGTGGCCGCGCGCGAACAGCACGGCGGTGCAGCCGTTGATGACGATGCCCGCGCCGGCCACCCACATGACGGTGGTCTCGCCGACCGCCGCGGGTTCCGCCAGCCGCTGCACCGCCCCCACCGCGATCGCGCCGACGCTGACCAGCAGCACCATCGCGTTCACCAGCGCGGCCAGGATGGTGCTGCGGCCCCAGCCGTAGGTGCGCCGCGCCGTCGGCTGGCGTTGCCCGAGCACGTAGGCGCCCCAGGCCAGCAGCAGCCCCAGCACATCGCCGGCGTTGTGCGCCGCATCGGCCAGCAGCGCCATCGAGTTGGCAGCGATGCCCCACACCACCTGCGCCGCCACCAGCAGGATATTCAGCGTCGCGCCGATCGCGAACGCGGCGCCGAAGCGCGCCGGCGCGTGGTCATGGCCGTGGTCGTGCGCTGCATGTCCATGATCGTGCGGGTCCATGCGCCTAGCCTAGCGCGGCCGCGGCCACCCCGCCCAGCACCACCACCGCCCAGGGCGGCACCTTCCAGAACACCAGCGCGAGAAACGCCAGCAGCCCCAGCGCAAAATCCGCCGGCCGGTTGATCGCCGATGTCCACACCGGGTTGTAGAGCGCCGCCAGCAGCACCCCGACCACCGTCGCGTTCACCCCGCGCAGCGCCGATTGCACTCCCGCCCGCCGCCGCAGCCCGTCCCAGAACGGCAGCACGCCGACCAGCAGCAGGAACGACGGCAGGTAGATCGCCACCAGGCACAGCGCCGCCCCGGCAACGCCGGACGGGCCGGGCTGCATGGCCGCACCCAGGTAGGCGGCAAACGTGAACAGCGGCCCCGGCACCGCCTGCGCCGCGCCATAGCCGGCCAGGAACGCGTCCGGCGCAATCCAGCCCGGCGGCACCACGGCCTGCTGCAGCAGCGGCAGCACCACGTGCCCGCCGCCGAACACCAGCGCCCCGGCGCGGTAGAACCGGTCGAGCAGCGCCAGCGCGTGCTCGCCGCTCGCCGCGGCCAGCACCGGCAGCCCGGCCAGCAGAAAGAAGAACGCCGCCAGCGCCGCCACCGCCGCCCGCCGCGACACGCCGAACTGCAGCGCGCCGCCCGGTGCCGCCGCCGGCGCCTCCAGTGCCAGCCAACCGATCACCCCGCCGGCGACGATGGCGCCGACCTGCCCGATCGAGGAGGGCACC
>CAIMEK010000146.1 GCA_903839965.1 uncultured Acetobacteraceae bacterium
GACCTGGTGATGAAGCTGATCTTCGCCTTCGGGATCACCTTCCAGTTGCCGGTGGCGTTGAGCCTGCTGGCCAAGGTGGGCATCGTGTCGTCGAAGGGTCTGCGGCACTACCGGCGCTACGCCATCGTCTGCATGTTCATCGTCGCCGCCATCCTGGCGCCACCCGACATCATCACCCAGTGCGGCCTGGCGGTGCCGCTGATCGCGCTCTACGAAATTTCCATTCTCGCGGCGAAGTGGGTTGAGCCGAAGCCGGTCGAGGTCTGAGCCATGCACGACATCCGCGCCATCCGCGCCGACCCCGCGGCGTTCGACGCCGCCATGGCCCGGCGGCGGTTGGTGCCGAAGGCCGCGGACATCCTCGGGCTCGACAAGACCCGGCGCGACCGGCTGACCCGCCTGCAGGAGGCGCAGGCCCGGCGCAACGCGATCAGCAAGCAGATCGGCCAGTTGCGACGCCAGGGCGGGGACAGCGCGGCACTGGAGGCGGAGTCCGCCGCGCTCGCCGCGGCGATGGCCGAGGACGAGCGCGGTGCCGCGGAGATGGACGGCGCGATCAAGGCGGTGCTGGAGGGGCTGCCCAACATCCTTGATGCCGACGTGCCGGACGGGCCGGACGAGAGCGCCAATGTCGTGCTCAAGCAGTGGGGCACGCCGCGCGAGCTGGGGTTCGCGCCGAAGCAGCATTTTGAACTCGGCGAGGCGCTGGGGCTGATGGATTTCGCCACTGCCGCCAAAATCGCCGGCGCGCGGTTCACCATTTTGCGCGGCGCGCTGGCCAGGCTGGAGCGGGCGATCGGGCAGTTCATGCTCGACCTGCACACGCGCGAGCACGGCTACGAGGAAACCATCGTGCCGCTGCTGGTGAACGCCGCCACCTGCTACGGCACCGGCCAGTTGCCGAAATTCGCCGAGGACCTGTTCGCCACCACCGACGGGCGCTACCTCATCCCGACGGCGGAAGTGCCGCTGACCAACACGGTGGCCGGCGAGATCATCGCGGAGAAGCGGCTGCCGATCCGGCTGACCGCGCTCACCGAGTGTTTCCGCTCGGAAGCCGGCGCGGCCGGGCGCGACACCCGTGGCTACCTGCGCCAGCACCAGTTCCGCAAAGTGGAGCTGGTGTCGATTACCCGCGCGGAAGACAGCGACGCCGAGCACGCGCGCATGACGGCCTGCGCCGAGCGGGTGCTGGAACGGCTCGACCTGGCCTATCGGCGGGTGGTGCTGTCCTCCGGCGACACCGGGTTCGGCGCGGCCAAGACATTCGATCTCGAGGTCTGGCTGCCAGGTCAGCAGATGTGGCGCGAGATATCCTCCTGCTCCACCACGCGCGACTTCCAGGCGCGGCGGATGAACGCGCGCTGGCGCAGCGCCGATGGCAAGGCGGTGGCCTATGTGCACACGCTGAACGGCTCCGGCGTGGCGGTCGGGCGGGCGCTGATCGCGGTGATGGAGACCTGCCAGCAGGCCGACGGCTCCATCCTCGTGCCGGCGCCGCTGCGCCCCTACATGGGCGGCACGGAGCGCATCGCCGCTCCCTGACGGAGTACGCGCATGCGCATCGACCCGGTGACGGACGTGCTGCTGGCGGTGGACGTGCAGCCCGACTTCATGCCGGGCGGCGCCCTGGCGGTGCCCGACGGCGATGCGGTGGTGCCGGTGCTCAATCGGCTGCTGGCGGGCCCGTTCCGGCACGCCGTCGCCACCCAGGACTGGCATCCGCCCGGCCATGCTTCGTTCGCCAGCAGCCATCCGGGGCGGGTGCCGTTCGAGAGCATCGAGGTCGCCTATGGCACGCAGACGCTCTGGCCCGACCACTGCGTCCAGGGCACGCCGGGCGCGGCGCTGCATGCCGGGCTGGAGCAGTCGCGCATCGAGCTGATCCTGCGCAAGGGGTTGCATCCCGCGGTGGACAGCTATTCGGCGTTCCGCGAGAACGACCGCGCTACCTCGCTCTGTCTCGACGCCTGGCTGCGGGCGCGCGGGTTCCGGCGGCTGTTCCTGGCGGGGCTGGCGAGCGATTACTGCGTGGCCTGGTCGGCCGAGGACGCGGTTGCGGCGGGGTTCGCGGTGGTGGTGGTGGAAGATGCCTGCCGCGGCATCGGCCTGCCCACCGGCGCGGGCCGCACGACGATCGATCAGGCGCGCGACCGGCTGCAGGCCGCGGGCGTGCAGTTCGTGGGGAGCGCGGCGGTAAATGTGTGAGGCATAACGTTCTGCGGCCGTAGCGCCTGCGTCCCCGACCGCAGAAACGGAAGCCTCATAACAATCGGCGCGTCAGTCGAAGCCCATGAACCCCGGCATGCCGCTGATCGGCGGCGCCGCCTGCAGCTTCGCCAGATCCGGCTCCGGCCGGGCGGTGCGCGCATCGCCGGCCAGCAGCGCCTCCAGCTCGGCGGCGACCGAGAGAACAAAAGCGTCGCCGCCGCGCGGGCCGACGATCTGCAGGCCGAACGGCATGCCGTGACGGTCCGTGCCCACCGGCAGGCTGATCGCCGGATGCCCCACCAGGGTCACCGCATAGGCCATCGCCAGCCAGTGGAAATAGGTGCGCGTCGGCTGGCCGTCGATTTCGGCGGGATACAGTTCGCGCCAGGGCCGCGGGCTGATGGTGATGGACGGCGCCAGGATGACGTCCACGTCCTCGAAGAAGTCCTGCCAGCGCCGGTACATGCTGGTCTGCAGCACCTGTGCCCGGGCGGCGTCCTCGGCGGTGTAGCGCAGCGCCTCGGCGACATTGGCGCGCACGTTCGGGCCGACATCGTTCGGCCGGGTGCGCACGCGCTCCAACTGGCTGGCCAGGAAATTCAGGCCGCGCAGCACCTCGAAGGCCTCGTCGGCGCCAGCGCAGTCCGGCGTCGCGTCGGCCGCGCTGGCGAAGACGTGGCGGAACAGGCCGCATTTCTCGGCGAACACCTCGCGGATGTGGCGCTCGGTGGGGGCGAAGCCGAAATCCGGCGTGATCGCCACCCTGAGCCCGCACAGGTCGATCCGCCGTACCGGATAAAACTCCTCGGGCGGGCGCACGCGGCGGCTGAAGATGGTGGTGGCCAGCGGATCGACCGGGTCGTTGGTGGCGATCGCCGACAGCATCAGGGCCACATCGGGCACATTGCGCGCCATCGGGCCCTGCACAGGCAGCGGGTTCCACCCCAGCGCGCGCTTTTCGCTGGGCACCAGCCCGGGGGTCGGGCGGTAGCCGACGACGCCGCAAAAGGCGGCGGGGTTGCGCAGGCTGCCGCCAGTATCCGACCCGGTGGCGATCGGCACCAGGCCGGTGGCCAACGCCACCGCCGCGCCGCCGGAGGAGCCGGCGGCGGAGCGGGTCGGGTCGAACGGGTTGCCGGTGGCGCCGTAGACGGCGTTGCGGGTGTTCGCCCCGGCGCCCCATTCCGGCGTGTTGGTCTTGCCCAGCACGATGCCGCCGGCGCGCTTGACGTTCGCCACGATGAGCTGGTCGTGGGTCGGGATGTGGTCGCGGTAGATCGGGCTGCCCCAGGTCGAGCGCAGCCCCGCCACCTCCTCCAGGTCCTTCACGCCGAACGGCAGGCCGTGCAGCGCCCCCAGCGCGTCGCCGCGCGCCACCGCCGCCTCGGCTTCCCTGGCGGCGAGGCGGGCGCGGTCGAAGTCGCGCGCCACCATGGCGTTGACGGCATGGTCCACCGCCTCGATGCGGGCGATGCAGCTTTCCACCAGCTCGACCGGCGACAGCCGCTTGCGGCCGATCAGCGCCCGCGCCTCGCGCGCGGTCAGGTCACAGGGTTGCATGGTCCGTTCCCCTTCAGGCGGTCGCGCTGGGCCGCGCCTTCATGCGGGCGTGGTGCGCCACGATGGTGGTGAGCTCGGGATTGATGGGCTGGCCGTTCGCCGCCCCGAAATCGACGAAACAGAACAACAGGATGTCGGCCAGCGACAACCGGCCGCCGCAGACGAATTCCTGTCCGGCGATCAGCTTGTCGAGCCAGGCCAGCTTCTCCTGGGCGATCTGCTTGAGGTCGTCGGCCGCCTGCGGAATGGTGTGGATGCGCGGCCGGAACATGTCCAGCCGCTCGGCGAAGCGGTAACCGTTGGTCAGCGGCTCGACGATGTTGAGGTCGATGCGGCGCGTCCACATGCGCGTCTCGGCGCGCTCGCGCGGCGTGCTGCCGATCAGCACCGGCGTCGGGTGGAGCTCCTCGAGATACTCGCAGATGGCGGTGATCTCGGAGAGGTAGAACCCGTCGTCGAGTTCCAGGCAGGGCGTCTGGCCGGCCGGGTTGCGGGCGAGGTGCGCGGCCCGGCGGTTCTCGCCGCCGCGCACGTCCACCGCCACCCGGGGGATGTCGAGCCCTTTTTCGGCGATGAACATGTGCACGACGTGCGGATTGGGGCTGGGCGAGGTGTATAGTTTCATGGCGGCATCCTCCCGGACCGGCGGCCTCTCAGTATCCCATCGCGCAGCCGTCCTTGCGGGCATCGGAGGCGCCCACCAGCAGGCCGCGGGCCCGATCGATCCAGATCGCCTGGCCGCCGCCATGCGGACGCTCCACCTGCTCGATGACATGGCCGAGCCGGGCCAGGCCCTCGCACAGCGCGGCCGGCACGCTGCGCTCCACCTGCACCTTGCCCTGGTACGGGAACAGCCGGCACAGGTCGATCGATTCCTGCAGGTCGAGCCCGTAGTCGAAATGGTTGGTCAGGAAGCTGGTCTGCCCCATCGGCTGGTAGTGCCCGCCCATGACGCCGTACGGCATCACCGCCTCGCCGTCGCGGGTAACCATGCCGGGGATGATGGTGTGCAGCGGCCGCTTGAACGGGGCGATGCAGTTCGGATGGCCGCGCTGCAGGCGGAAACCGTAGCCGCGGTTGTGCAACATGACGCCGGACTGCTCGGCCAGGATGCCGGAGCCGAAGCCCTCGAACAGCGAGTTGATGAAACTGCAGGCGTTGCCGTCGCGATCGACCACCGAGAGGTAGACGGTGTCGCGATGGCGGGGCAGCTCGGTCTCGCCGGGCGCCGGCAGGACGGCCATGGCGGCATCGTCGCGGATCAGGCGGCGCAGTCCGTCCAGGTAGTCCGGGCTGAGCAGCTTGGCCACCGGCACATCGACCAGCAGCGGGTCGGCGACGAAGGCGTCGCGGTCGCGATAGGCCAGCCGGGCCGCCTCGATGTGGCGATGCCAGCGGGTGACCCCGAGCGGACCGTCGGGCGCCGGGCCGAAGCCGCCCAGCATGCCGAGCAGCATGAGCACCAGGATGCCGTGCCCGTTGGGCGGACATTGCCAGACCTCGAAGCCGTTCCAGGGAATGCGGATCGGCTCGACGAAATGCGCCGCGGTGCGGCCGGCGGCGAAATCCTCCTCGGTATGCAGGCCGCCGCGACGGCGCAGCGCCGCCACCATGTCGGCTGCCGCCGGACCCTCGTAGAAGGCGCGGCTGCCGTGGCGGGCGATGTTGCGCAGCGTGAGGGCCAGCTCGGGATGCACGAAACGGTCGCCGTAGGCGGGCGCCTTGCCGCCGGGCAGGAACCGGTACGCCTCGTTCTTGCGCAGCTTGTCCGCCGTGGCCGCCCAGGCTTTGCCGATCACGGAGGAGACGAAAAAACCTTCCTCGGCATAGGCGATGGCGGGGCGCAGCAATTCGTCGAACCCCTTGGTGCCATGCGCGTTCAGCAGCTTCTCCCAGGCCGAGACCGCGCCGGGAATGGTGACCGAATGCGGCGAGGTGTTCTCCAGCGCGGTGATGCCCTGCGCCTCGAACCAGTCGATGGTGGCCGCCGCCGGCGCACGGCCGGAGCCGTTCAGCGCCACCACGCGGCGCTGCCGGGCCGGGGCATACAGGCAGAAGCAATCGCCGCCGATGCCGGTGGACATCGGCTCGACGACGCTCAGCACCGCGACGGCCGCGACCGCGGCATCGAGCGCGTTGCCGCCGGCGCGCAGCACGTCCAGCGCGGCGAGGGTCGATTGCGGCATGGAGGTGGCCGCCATGCCATGGGCCGACAGCACCGGGCTGCGGCCCGGGAAATGCAGATCACGCACGCGCCACACTCCTCTTTCAACACCCCCCTATTGCTCCGTCCGGCCCGCGGCGACAAGCCGGGGGCATGGGCTTTCCCATTGGCAAGCGCGACGGCTGCTGGGATCATGGGGCCCTGGGATCATGGGCTCCCGAGTCCGACGGGGGATGGGACGTGGCAACAATCGAAGATTTCGACAGGCTGGAGGTGCGGGTGGGCACGGTGGTGGACGCGCAGCCGCTGGCCGAGGCCCGCAAGCCGTCCATCAGCCTGTGGATCGACTTCGGTGCCCCGCTTGGGGTGAAGCGGTCCGCGGCGCAGATCACCGTGCACTACAAGACCCACCTGCTGATCGGGCGGCAGGTGCTGGCGGTGACCAATTTCCCGCCGCGGCGCATCGGCGGGTTCGAGAGCGAGGTGCTGACGCTCGGCGTGCCGGACGAGGACGGCGCGGTCGTGCTGCTGAAGCCCGACTTCAAGGTGCCCAACGGCGGGAAGATGTTCTGATGCCCCGCCACTATTACACCGTCACCTGGGACCAGTTGCACCGCGACGCCCGCGCGCTGGCCTGGCGGCTGATCGACCACCCGCCGTTCCGCGGCATCGTGGCGATCACCCGGGGCGGACTGATTCCGGCCGCCATCGTGGCGCGCGAGATGGAGGTGCGGCTGGTCGAGACGGTGTCGGTGCTGGCCTACGGGCGCGACGAGGCGGAATGGACCGAACTCGGCAAGCCCGAGGTGATCAAGTGGCCGATCGCCGCCGGCGACGGCGAGGGCTACCTGCTGATCGACGACCTGGTGGACACCGGCACGACGGCGAAAGTGGTGCGGGCGCTGCTGCCGAAGGCGCATTTCGCCACGGTGTACTCCAAGCCGGCCGGCCGGACCTTGGTGGACACCTACGTCACCGAGGTAAGCCAGGACACCTGGATCTTGTTCCCCTGGGACACCGAGCCGCAGTTCGCGGTGCCGCTGGCCAAGCGGGAGAAACACGAGGAATAGGGGGCCGGCCCCGCGGACGCGAGTGACGGCGCGGCGCGCGGCGTTTAAGCTGGCGGCGGAAGGAAACCAGCCATGGCGGACCATCCCTACCTGACGCTGCGGGTCATCATTGGCCCGGCGACGCTGTTCGGGTCCGGCAAGGCCGATCTGCTGCAAGGTATCGCCGAAACCGGCTCCATCGCGGCGGCGGGGCGGCGCATGGGCATGAGCTACAAACGCGCCTGGTACCTGATCGATACCCTCAACCGCTATTTCCGCGAGCCGGTCGTCACCCCGGTCAAGGGCGGACGGGCCGGCGGCGGAGCGACGCTGACGGAGACCGGCCGCGTCGTGCTCGATCTCTACCGTCAGATCCAGGCCAAGGCGCAGGCCGCCGTCAGCGAGGAACTGCGCGCCCTTGCGGGTCTCGCGGTCGAGGACGCGAAAAGGGAATGACATCGGCGTCCGGGACAACGATGTAGCCGTAACGCTCTATCGTCCGGAGGACGGATGCCGGTAGCTGTCCTGGCATGGTAGCTGGGCTGGGCGACCCGGTTCGCCGGGCCGTCGCCCAGTCGTGTGCTCGCCCTCCTGCTGTTGCGGCGCAACATGACCCTGTCAGGCCCGGGTCTTTGCGGGACTTGTTTCAGGTCGGCGCGGAATGGCTGTATCTGTTGGCGCGGGAACGAGGGAAGGCTGGGTGGCATGAGTTATGTGGATCGGGTTCTGCAGCCCGGCGAGCACGTGGTCGTGCGCGCGACGCTGCATTGGGTGGTCTACAAGACCGGGTTTACCGCCCTGTTCGGGGCGATCATCGTCGGCGCCGCGTCGCGCCATGCGCCGGGTCTTGAGTGGGCGATCCTGACCGTCGCGCTGGCGCTGCTGGTGTTCGCCCTGGCGCTGCTGCTGCGGGCCTGGTGGCAGTGGTGGGGAACCGAAATCGCGGTCACCGACCGCCGTGTCATCTACAAGCGCGGCGTGATCAGGCGGCGCACGGTGGAGATGAATCTCGAGCAGATCGAATCGGTGCAGGTCGACCAGTCCATCCTCGGCCGCATCCTGGGCTTTGGCGACATCACCGTGCACGGCACCGGCGAAGGCATCGAGAACATCCGCCAGATCGCCCGGCCGCTGATGGTGCGCAGCGCCGTCACCGCGCGCTGACCCGCCCCGTTTGTGCGGATGAACGTTTGCGTCCGACCTGCGGGTTCGCTATAGGGGCGCGCACCGCGCTGATCCCGGATAGCTCAGTCGGTAGAGCAAGCGGCTGTTAACCGCTGGGTCGTAGGTTCGAGTCCTACTCCGGGAGCCAGATTGCCTACCCTGCAAGTCCCGCCACGGCTTCAATGCCCTGGTGGGACTTGCTTTTTCGGGACATGGCTGTCCCACCCGATCCCGCGTGAACCCCGTAAATCCTGAGGATTCGTGGATAAGGGTGCGCATGTTGCGCACCCTTACGCCCGCCGTTAGACGCAGGGATCGCCATGCCCCTCACCGATGCCGAAATTCGCAAGGCACGCCCTGGCGGCAAGTTGGTCCACCTCGTGGACCGTGGAGGGCTGCAACGACGGGTGGCGCCCACCGACGCTCGATCCTGGCAGTTGCGCTACAGGTGGGCAGGCAAAGCGCAGATCCGCACCATCGGCCGCTACCCCTTCATTTCCCTGGCGGCGGCCCGGCTCGAGCGCGAGGTGTTCCCGACTATCGGTGCCCTGCCGGTCGCTGAGGTCGACGCGCCATTGGTGCTCGGTCCGCTGCGACGGATCGAGGCGCGTGGTGCATTTGAAATTGCCCGGAAAGTGCGGCAGCGGCTTTCCGCGCTGTTCATGTATGGCATCGCCGCTGGGGTGGCCCGGACCGAACCGGCAGCGATCGTCCGCGGCGCCCTGTCCGCGGCACCACCGGTTCGCAAACAATCGGCCGTAGCGACGCTGGCCGAGGCGCGGGCGGTGCTGGTACAGTGCGCAGGCAATCCAGCTTTTGCTGATCCCGGCCGCGCCGCTGATCAGGATGTTGCGGTGCTGGCTGATCCATAGCCCGCCGGCCAGCGCCTGCATGGTCGAGCGGTCCAGTTTGCGCGGCGTGCGCAGGTCGAGATTTTCCATGCAGGCGGACTGGCGCATGCCAGCCCGGGTCAGTCGCTGCTTCAGGGCGGCGATGAGCATCGCGCTGTGCTGGATGTCGACCAGCAACGCCAGCCGCTCCGAGAACGGCATGGCGTCAATCTCGGGCTGCTGGAGTTGCGCGGTCAACGCGTCGGCCATGGCGCCAAGGCCAGGGCGTGCAGCTTCTCGATGGTCGGCTGGTACATGGGGTCTCCTTGGTACGGGATCGGCGGTGCCGATTGTCAATGGTAGTAGTCGGCACCACGAACGTTGCCGTGATGGCCGATGCCGTCTTCGGTGGCCGTATCGGCGAGTGGTCGGCCGCTCTTGAGAAATTGCTCGACGAAGCCGGACGAACTGCCACCCGCAGCCAGCGCCCTGACGCAGGCAGCCTCCAGCTGTTCGGCCGGATAGCGGGTCGCCAGGCGCAGAATGCCGGGGCAGAACCGCACGCCCTGCTGGATGTGATCGCGCCCGGTCAGCAACTGCTCGACATAGGCAGCCTGGTTGCGCACCCAGTCCGGCGTTCGGTTCGCCACCGCGCTGCGCGCCGGCGGCATGTGCGCGCCGAGCGTCGTTTAGTGATTGTGCCCGACCAGTCGGGCGTGGCTGGCCGTTCGTTCGCCGCGATGGAAGATCTGCACGGCGGTCTTTGTGACGAAGGCATCGACGCGCTTGCGGACCAGCACAGGCGACGAATATCTGCGCTTCCAGGGCCACCCCGTCCTCGAGCACCGCCATGGTGTCGCCGGCATCGTCGACCTGCACCGTCTCGCCGGCATGATGCACCTGACGCATCGACAGGCCCCGACCGGAAGCCTTCTGCCACTCGCTCAGCCCCAGCTTGAACTGGCTGAACCCGAAGCCGTCCAAATGGACGGCCTTGTACTCCGCCCACAGCAGCTTGCGCGTCACGTGCTTAAGGCGCCGCAGTTCCTGGTCAACCGCGGCCCAGTCCGGCACGCGCCCCTTCGCCACCAGCGGCGGGGGAAACAGCGCCGCCTCCGACAATCCATCGGCCGCCCCGGCGTCCAGCCCGGCCGCCGCCGCTCGCCCCAGATAGGCCCGCACCGTCGAACGCGCGAGCCTGGCGCCTGCCGCTATCGCCTCAGGTTCAGCTCGAGATCCGCTCGCAATCGCAAAACTTCCATGATCCGCCGCATCTCCGACCTCGGTCTCGGCACTACCGTCCCTCGCCAAAAAAAACCGGACAGTAGTCGCGATTACTTCGATGTCAGCAACAGCTCGCCCCGCCATCGGGGTGGCGAATTCATCAGGCCTCAGGTGGCGATTTCCGCCGGCCTCAGGTGGCGCTTTCGCCCGGCCCGTGCAATTTGCGGATGGATGAAGAACCCGGCGGATACCCCGTCCCCTGCCGGCCCCAATCCACGACGCCGTTCTTCGCGGCCAGCGAAATTGATCTCGGTGGCGTCCTGCGCCACGACGATCCGGCGTCCCGCGCAGGCGGCAGCGGTGCGGCCCGCCAAAATCTCCACGATCTCGACGGTTGTGACCGAGGGCGCCGACAAGAACCGATGGATCGCGATCTCGCCCGCACAATCACGGCCGCCTCCATCCTCACCGCCGCCTATCACATGCTCCGCGACGGCACCCATTACCAAGATCTCGGCGCCGATCTCTTCCGTCGCGCTTCGCCAGAGAGCCAAGCCAATCATCTCATCCGCCAGATCATCAAGCTCGGCTTCACCTGCACTCTCGTCCCCGACACAGTCACCGAGGTTTCTGTTTAGCCCCCGGACCACGTGATGCCATTGCTGATGCAACATTTCCAATCTGGTCGGCGCTACGTGAATGAGCCGAGATTCCCCCTGATTAACAGCCATTTTAACCGCTCATCGGGAGAATCTCGGTCCAAGCATTATGCCGCAAGAGGATCGGCAAGCCGCTGGATCAGAATCGTGCGTAGTACCCCGCGGGGACCATGGGAGTTCCGTGTCCCCACGTTCGGTTATACCAAAGCTTGGTGACGGCGACTCATTGGGGGGATTTCCCGACGCGGGGGTGA
>CAIMEK010000147.1 GCA_903839965.1 uncultured Acetobacteraceae bacterium
CTTCTCGGCTGACCACACATGCCCCGTCCATCCGGCCCAGCCGCCCCGGCCATCCGCCTCTCGGCCCATGCCGAGGTGACGCTGCGCGAGCGTGGCCTGTCGCTGGAATGGGTGGAGCGCACCATCCTGGCCCCCGACATGACGGCGCCGGACCCTGCCGACCCGGCCGCTACCCGGTCCTTCCGCCGCATCGAGGCCGCGGGCGCGCGCGTGCTGCGGGTTGTGCATCGCCCGAGCGGTCCCGATATATTGGTCATCACCGCGTTCTTCGACCGGGGAGCAAGGCTGCCATGAAGACGCATTACGACCCCGTCACCGACGCCCTCTATGTCCGCCTCGCCGACGTGCCGGTCGACGGCTCCGAAGAAGTCGCGCCCGGCATCGTGCTGGATTTCGATGCCGACCATCGCCTTGTCGGCCTGGAAATTCTCAACGCCACCGCCAACCTCGCGGCCGGGGCAATCCCCAACCTCGCCGCCGCCGAATAACGCCGCGGCCAACGACCGAAACGACGATAACCGGGACCGCGCCGGCAACCGCCGCCACGCGCGACCTCGGGAGCCCGCGTAGGGCGCATAAGCGCAGGCCCGCGACAGCCACGCCCTTGCGTGGCGAAAGCGGCTCCGTCATGCGCCGTCGCAAGAAACCCAGGCGGCTGGCTTTCCCGCCATGTACGCCTGTGACTTCCACGAAGCTCGAACCCCCTTCACCCCGAACCGCCGCCGTCATTTTCCCCTTGCACCGGCGTTACGTTTGTGCTAGGAATCTATTCGTGTATTCCGCCCCCCTCCAGGCTCCGGTCTCAGCCACCGCCTTAACCTTCGCCCCCGAATTCGCCTGTCGGGTCGGCCTCATCGTTGCCGACCTCGTCGTCCTCATCGCCGCCCGCTTCCGCGAGCCCCGCATCGGCGCCCTGGTCGTGCCGCTCTGCGCCCGGCTCAGGCGTTGCGCCCGCCGCTTTGCGCGCCTGCTGGCCCGCGTCGCCGCCGGCAAGCCGGCGCAGCGCCGCTCGCCGCAACCCGGCCCCCCGCCCTCCACCGAGACGTCCACCCCCGAAACGCAACCCCCCGAAACGCAACCCATCGAAACGCCGCCCCCCGAGGCGCCCCCCGCCCTCGCCCGCCCGCGTTACCCCACCGGCCGCGCCTGGCTGGTGGTTGCCCTCGGCAGCGAGGCCGCCATTCGTGGTGTGCGACTGGAGATGTTGCTCGCCGAGCCTGCCGCCGTCGAACTGATCGCGGCGGTCCCCGCGGTCGGGTGCCTGCTGCGCCCGCTCTGCCGCATGCTCGGCGTCGATGCCCTGGCAATCCCCCGGCAGCGCCCGGCTGCGGACCGCCCTGCCAAACCCAGCGTCGCCCCGCCGCCCGTCACGCCGCCGCCCGCGCTGCCGCCGAAGCCGCCGCTGCCCCTTAACGCCCCCGCCTGGCTGCGCGAGAGCCGGCCCTCGATCGTCCTGCCCTTCCTGCGCGTCGCCAAACCCACATGAGCGCGCTGGGCCGAACTGCGTCCTGATGGTTACGATATCGTAACTTGTACCAGGCGGCGGAAAGATTGCCCCTCCCCGTCATGCCCGAGCACCCACGACTTTGTCACGGCACGGCAGCCGTGGTTGGCCGGGCCAGGCCCGGCCATGACGAGTCAATCAATCTGCCGCTTGGTATTATATCCCTCGCGGGCTGCGCCTCCCACACCCACCACGGGTCTTTGTGCGTGCCTGCGACTGGTGTTTTTCCGACGGAACCGCCCCTAAAAGCTGACATTCAACCCGATCTGCCCGCCGAAGCTGTTCACCCGCGGATTGATCACCACCGCCGAGAGGCCGGCGCGCAGCGTCGCCTGCGGGCTGAACTTGTAGGCCGTGCCGATCTGCGCGCTCGCCCAGTCCGTGGCGATCGGCGAGGCCGGAGAGCTCCAGGTCGGCGCCGCGATCGAGGTCAGGGTGGCCGTCACCAGCCGGTTCCTGCCGGCAAAGTCGTGGTTCCAGGCAACTTCCGCGAACGGCTGCCACTTGCCCAGATCCATCGACCCGCGCCAGCCCAACTGGCTCACATACGAACTGCGCGACTGCCCGCCGAACTTCAGCGCGGTCATGCCGGTGGCGCCGTTTTCGACAAAGCCGTCGATGTGGACATACTGCATCACGAAACCCAGCACCGGCCCGGTGGTCACCGCCCCCCACTGGAAGTCGTGGCCGCCGCGCAACGCCAATGCCACCGTGTTGCCGCTGGTGTTGGCATTGTTATGGTCGGTGTACGTATTGAGCGTCACCTGGCGCGCCACATGCTCCTGCAGCAGGCCGTAGCTGGCGATCGCGTTGCCCCACAACGGCCCCATCCGATAGGCGGCATACAGGCTCAGCGCCTGGTCGGTCTGGTCGAAATGCCCGGTGCCGCCGGTGAAGTTCTGCGTCTGCGCCCCGGCGGTGACCGCCATGCCGAGGATGAGCCCGTTCTGCAACTGGTAGTCGGTGCCCACGCTGCCGCCGAACGGCGTGCCGGAGTCGCTGGGATAGGTGGTGGCACCCTTGAAGTTCAGGTTGCTGGCCCCGGCGCTGGCCCACACATTCACCCGCGTCGGCCCGCGATGCTGCGCCGACAGGTCGATCTGCCCCTGGATGGTGGCGGCGCGCGCCAGCCCGCCCTGCACCGGGCTTTCCGCCAGCAGCGAAACCTGGCTCGGCGCCGCCATCAGGCTGTAGATGTAGTCCGCCTCGATGGCCTGCCCCGCCGTGGTCACGTGATGCGAGTCGCTCCACAGATAGGTCTGCTCCGCGTTGGGCGTGATCAGTTGGGCGGGCGCGCATACCAGCGCCGAGGAGGTCGTGCAGGCCGTATTGCTCGACAGCACGGTGGCCGGCGTGAAGCCGAACGGTGTCGGGTTCTGCGAAACGGTGCGCAGCAGGCCTTCGATGTCGGCGGGAACGAAGTTCACGTGCGCCGCCTGCAGGCCGGACCAGACCTGCGCCGAGTAGCTCGCCGCATCGCTGATATTGAGCCGGTCGGCCGCGTTCAGGCTGCCGTTCGCACCGACCACCCGCGCGTAGGAGTACACGTTCAGCACCACGATGGTTTGCGCGCCGGCGGCCTGCAGGTTGGCGATGCCGCCACTGAGCGCCCTCGCCAGCGAGGTGATGTAGGCCGGCGACGACACGCCGCCGCCCTGGTTCTCCAGCCAGGTCAGGTCGTTGCCGCCGAAGCTGATCATGTAGAGCGCGTTGGGATTGGCGACGTTGTTGACCGTGACCAGATAGTTGGAAATCTGCGTGACGATCGGAACGTTGTTGTAAAGACCGTTGATGTAGCCATTGGCCCAGGTGGTGGGAACCGTCTGGGCGGAGCCGTTGGCATAGTTGGTGCCGAGTCCGCCGGGCATGGTAACCGGGTAGGCGGTGAGGCCGAACTTGGCCGCGAGTTGCACGGTGTCGACGATGCCCGGACCCAGGAACGCGCCGGTGCCGCCGGCCGCGACGGTGACGGCAATCGCCTTATCGATCACGTTGCTGAACTGGTACGGGCTGGGCAGGCCCGGGGACCCGCCCGTCGCGCCGTAGCGGAAATATCCGCTGTCCATCGTGCTGTCGCCGAACCCGATGAACTGGTTGAGCCCCCCGGCACCGGCGGCGCCGGGCAGGCTCAGGGCGGTGAACGCAAGCAGCAAAGCCGCGAAACGGCAATGTTTTCTTCCAAAAACATCCTGGCGAACGCTCGACATCTGGGAACTTCCGGTTTTCCAAGGTGAGGACGATGTCTAGCGGCCAGAAACAAAAAAACTGTTTACGGCAAAGATTTCATCGGCCAGCCCGCGCATGGTGCGTGCGAAGGCGGCGGCAATTTCGGCGCCGCGCACATGCGCGCCGTGCTGCACCACCCAGCGCCCGGCCACCATCACGTGGCGCACCGGCGTGGCGCCGGCGGCGTACACCCAGGCCTCCGCCAGCGCCTCGCCGCGCCGGCCGACCAGCCCGGGGTGTTCGGGGTCGAGCACCACGAGGTCGGCGAGCCGGCCCGGCGCAATCGCCCCACACGGACGGCCCAGCGCCTGCGCGCCGCCGGCGGTGGCGGCGGCCAGCAGCCCCACCGGCACCGCTTCGCGCCGGCG
This sequence comes from uncultured Acetobacteraceae bacterium, assembly GCA_903839965.1. Taxonomy (GTDB): domain Bacteria; phylum Pseudomonadota; class Alphaproteobacteria; order Acetobacterales; family Acetobacteraceae; genus Rhodovastum. Next base: position 4,099 of record CAIMEK010000147.1, read on the forward strand.
GCGGTCGATACGGTGCAGGTAGTCCAGCCAGCGCAGCTCCTCGACCGGGTTGGGGCAGGCATTGTCGCCGCTGCCGATGCCGAATCGCCCGCCCGCTTCCAGCAACGGAATCAATGGGCTGATGGCCTGGGCTGATCTGGCGTCCGAGGTCGGGCACAGGCCCAGCACGGCCCCCCTGGCGGCCAGCACATCGACTTCGGCGGCGTCGAAGTGAGTCGCGTGCAGCACGCACCAGCGGGCATCGACGGCGGCATGGTCGAGCAGCCATCGCAAGGGGCGGCCGCCCCGGTCGTCGGCGAGCGTAACGTGCACCGGGGTGGCCTTGCCCAGCAGGTCGGCGATGACCAGCGCCGCCTGCAGGTCGCCCGGTTCGACCAGGGAATGCGCAACGCCGACGGGGGCGAATTCGCCAAGGTCCTGGCAGAGCCGGCCGTATGCCTCCAGCGACATGACGAAACGGCGCTTTTCCTCGCCGCCGCGCTGGCACAGCACCGGCAGCAGGCGCAGGCCGATGCCGGCCTGCTCCGCCGCCGCGACGATGCGCAGCGCCATTTCGGCCGGGTCGTCGTACGGCCGCCCGTCCGGCGCATTGTGCAGCGCGTGGCACTCGGCCACCGCGGTGGTGCCGTGCAGCAGGCACTCGACATAAAGCTGCGCGGCGATGGCCTGCACGTCGTCGGGGGTCAGTGCGGCGAGCAGCCGGCCCGCCGCCTCCGTCCGGCCGCTGCTCCCGGCCAGCGCGCGCTCGAAGGCGTGGCTGTGCAGGTTGGCCAGCCCCGGCAACACCAGCCCGGCGATGCGCTGGCCATGCGTGGCGCCTTCGTTGACGGCGGTGATGCGCCCGCCGGAGTCGATCTCCAGCCCGACGCCCGCGCACACCCGACCGTCGATCAAGGCCAGGTCGGCAAGGTAGGACGGCATGGCAATCGCTCCCAACGGATCGGTTCTGTCCGCCCCACGATTGTCATGCGGCGTGACACTTCGGCGCGGCCCCGGCTCTTTACCAATCGCCGAACGCCCCCATTCTACCGGTGACCCTCCCCAACACGCACGCAAGGAACGGCATGATGGATGCAACGCTGCGCATGACCGACACGCCCGCGCCCGGCCGCTTCGCCGTCGGGCAGCCGGTATCGCGGCTGGAAGACCCCGTGCTGCTGCGCGGGCAGGGACGCTACACCGACGACCTGAACCTGCCCGGGCAGGCCTACGCGGTCATGGTGCGCAGCCCGGTGGCGCACGGCACGCTGAACGGCATCACCGCCGCGGCGGCGCGCGCGCTGCCCGGGGTGCTCGGCGTCTACACCGCCGCCGACCTGAAAGCGGCCGGAATCAAGCCGATGCCGGCCAACGTGACCGGCCAGAACTGGAACAACCGGCCGCTCCCCAAACCGGCGCAATGGGCGCTGGCCGAGCGCCGGGTGCGCTATGTCGGCGATCCGGTGGCGGTGGTGGTGGCCGAAACCGCCCTGCAGGCCAAGGACGCCGCCGAGGCGGTGATGGTGGACATCACGCCGCTGCCCGCGGTAACCGAACCCGCCGAGGCGGCCGCGGCGGGTGCCCCCGTGCTGCACGAGGAAGCGCCGGACAATGTCGTGCTGGACTGGAAATTCGGCGACATGGCGAAGGTGGACGCGAGCTTCGCCGCCGCCGCCCACACCGTCGAGATGCGCATCCGCAACAGCCGCATCGTGGTGTCCGCCATGGAGCCGCGCGCGGCGATCGCGGATTACGCCGGCGGCGACTGGACGCTGCGGGTCGGCTGCCAGGGCACCTTCGGGCTGAGCCGCAGCGTGGCCGGCGTGCTGGGGGTGGACAAGGTGCGCGTGCTGAGCGGCAACATCGGCGGCAGCTTCGGCATGAAAGCCTCTGTCTATCCTGAATACATCGCCGTTCTGCACGCCGCGCGGCAGCTCGGGCGGCCGGTCAAGTGGACCGACGAGCGCAGCGGCTCGTTCCTCTCCGACAGCCACGGCCGCGACCACGACCACACGCTCGCGCTGGCGCTGGACGCCGAGGGGCATTTCCTCGCCATCCGCATCACCGGCTACGCCAATCTCGGCGCCTACCTCTCCAACAGCACCACGCTGCCGCCGACCATGAACATCGTCAAGAACATGGTGGGCGTCTACCGCACCAGGCTGATCGCCAGCGCGGTGCGCTGCATGTTCACCAACACCACGCCGGTGGGGGCGTACCGCGGCGCCGGCCGGCCGGAGGGCAACTACTACATGGAGCGCCTGGTCGACATCGCCGCGCGCAAGCTGGCCATCGACCGGGTGGAACTGCGCCGGCGCAACCACATCACGCCGGACCTGCTGCCGTACCGGACGCCCTCGGCCATGGAGTACGACAGCGGCGATTTCCCCGCCATCCTCGACCGCGCCCTGGCGGTGGCGGACTGGGACGGGTTCGCGGCGCGGCGTGCGGCCAGCGCCCGGCGCGGGCGGCTGCGCGGGCGCGGCATCGGCCATTACCTGGAGGTGACCGCGCCGGCCAGCAACGAGATGGGCGGCATCCGCTTCGAGGCGGACGGCTCGGTTGCCATCGTCACCGGCACGCTGGACTACGGCCAGGGGCACTGGACGCCGTTCGCCCAGGTGCTGGTCGACCGGCTGGGCGTGCCGTTCGAGAAGATCCGCCTGGTGCAGGGCGATTCCGACCAGTTGATCGCCGGCGGCGGTACCGGCGGGTCGCGCAGCATCATGAACTCGGGCGCCGCCATCGTCGCGGCCGGCAACGCGGTGATCGAAAAGGGAAAGAAGCTGGCGGCGCATGTGCTGGAGGCGGCCGAGGCCGATATCGAGTTCGCCGCCGGCCGGTTTGCCATCGCCGGCACCGACCGCGGCATCGGCATCATGGACCTGGCCGGGAAACTGCGCGACGGGCTGGCGCTGCCGCCCGACCTGCCCGGCGGGCTCGACGTGTCGCTGATATTCCCCGGGGTGCCGAGCACCTTCCCCAACGGCTGCCATGTGGCGGAACTGGAGGTGGACCCCGAAACGGGCCATGTCGAAGTGGTGAAATACAATATGGTCAATGACTTCGGAACGCTGGTCAACCCCGCGCTGGTGGTCGGGCAGGCGCATGGCGGGGTGGTCCAGGGGATCGGCCAGGCGCTGACGGAAAGCGTGCGCTACGACGAGACCGGGCAGATCCTGTCGGGCAGCTTCATGGATTACGCGCTGCCGCGGGCCGGCGACGTGCCGGACATGGGCTTCGCCAGCCTGCCGGCGCCGGCCACCACCAACGAACTCGGCGTCAAGGGCTGCGGCGAGGCGGGCTGCGCGGGCAGCCTGCCGGCGGTGATGAACGCGCTGGTGGACGCCCTTGCCGGCTTCGGCATCACCCATATCGACATGCCGGCGACGCCGCAGGCGGTATGGGCGGCAATCGCCGCGGCACGGCGGCAGGCGGCGTAATGGTTTTTCGGTGGCTCTCGCGTATGAGTTGATTAGGATGGCCGGAGGCGTCCAGGTTATCGAGTGTCCCGCTGGTCACAGGATCGTTGCCATGTTGCGCTGGCTGAAGAATTTGATGGGCGGCAAACTGATCGAAGACGCGCCGGTGGAGCTCGACCGCTGCATCGATTGCGAGAAGCTTGCCTGCTCCACCCGCGAGTATGAGGCCTGCGTCGCGCGCAAGACCCATGCGGCCGAGCTGACGGCCATGCTGCAGGCCGAGGAAGGTCCAAATCCCTCGGCCTGACCCGCCGCGCTACGCCGCCCGGACGCTGGCCACGAAGGCATTCACCTCGCCGGAGAGCTGATCGGCCTGCCTGGACAGGTCGCTCGCCGCGCTCAGCACCAGGCCCGCCGCCGCGCCGGTTTCGTTCGCCGCCTGGCTCACCCCGTTGATGCTCATCGTCACCTCCCCGGCCGCCTGGCTGGTCTGCAGCACGTTGCGGGCAATCTCCGCCGTCGCCGCGCCCTGCTGCTCGACCGCCGCGGCGATGGAAGCGGCGATCGCATTGACTTCCTCGATGGTGCTGGCGATCCCCCGGATGGCTTCGACCGCTTCCTTGGTCGCGGCCTGGATCTGGGTGATCTGGGCGTCGATTTCCTGCGTCGCCTTGCCGGTCTGGCTGGCCAGGCTCTTCACTTCCGAAGCCACCACCGCGAAGCCCTTGCCGGCGTCGCCGGCGCGCGCCGCCTCGATGGTGGCGTTCAGCGCCAGCAGGTTGGTCTGGCTGGCGATATTGGTGATCAGCCCCACCACGGCACCGATCTTCTCGGCGCCCTCGGCGAGCGCGCGCACAATGGTGTCGGTGCGCTTGGCGTCGTCCACCGCGCGGCCGGTGATGGTGGAGGACTGCGCCACCTGGCGGCTGATTTCGCCGATGGAGGCGGAAAGTTCCTCGGCGGCCGAGGACACGCTCTGCAGGCCGGCGCTCGCCTGCCCGGCGGCGGAGGCGACGGCGGTGGCCTGCCGGTTGCCCTGGTTGGCGGTGCCGGTCATCGATTGCGCGGTGCTCTCCAGCGCCGTCGAACCAGA
>CAIMEK010000148.1 GCA_903839965.1 uncultured Acetobacteraceae bacterium
CCGCCCGGCGGCGAAGAAGTCCTAGACCGATTTCAGGCCGGCTGAAATCGGTCTGGCCCTATTTTGGCGAGCACTTCCGCCAGCCCGCGGATCGCTCTGCGATTCCGCTCAAGCTGGCATTGCGCTAGGGGATTCCCGCTTCCGGCAGGCGAGGCGATCGAGCTCCAGGAGCATGGTGAGGGCGTGATCCACGCTCTCCGACGCAAGTTGCCTTAAGCGATCCGGGACTTTGTTGCGGGGCGTGGCGCACGCTTGGCGACGCAGCCGCGTTGGCGCGGTGGCGTTCCGGCGTTCGCGGTCATCCGGCCCAGGCGTGGCCGGGCGTACAAGCAAACGCCGCCGCCCCGGGGGGCGGCGGCGTCGCAGGCGAGGCCAGGAACTACTTCAGGACGATTTCGACCCGGCGGTTCTGCGGCTCGCGCACACCGGCTGCGGTGGGCACCAGCGGCTTGGTATCGCCGAAGGCCTGGATCATGATGATGTTCTTGGGCACACCGAGGCGAACCAGCTCGGCGGCTACGTTGTCGGCGCGACGGCGCGACAGCACCATGTTGTAAGCTGCCGTGCCGGTGCGGTCGGCGTGGCCGGCGACCTGGATCTGGGTCACCTGCACGCGGGTCGAGTTCTGCGCCGCCTCGGCGATGATCTGGCGGGCGCGATCGCTCAGGTTGGCCTTATCCCAGTCGAAGAACACCAGGTAGGTGCGGGCGGGAGCCGGAGCCGGAGCGGCCACAGGCGCGGGGCCCGGCGGCGGCGGCGGCGGCGCCGCGTTGAAGGCGTAGCGCAGCCCGAGCAGGGCGGCGTGGTTGTACTGGTTGTCGAGCTTGATCGAGGAGCCACCGCTCGAGAATTTCTCGCTCGAGAACGTGGCCATGAACCGGTACTCAGCGGTGATCGCCAGGCCCGGAACGCCGACCGGTAAGGCGACGCCGAGGATGGCTTGACCGGCCGCAGAGCCCGCCGTGGCATTCGCGCCGTAAGTGCGCAGCGCGGTCCACTGATAGCCGAGGCCGGCGCCGACATACGGAATCACCGGCCAGGCCAGATTGAAATCATACAGCGCATTCACCATCACGCCGTAGGTGTTGGTGTTGGCGCCGGGGCCAGTTACGCCGGCATACTTCGACCGAAAGTGGTTACCGCGATAGTCGCCCTCGACCTCGGCACGCAGGCCGTTGCCGAAACCCCAACCGACGCTGGCAACCGCGGCCAGGCCGCCGTCACCCGTCAGCTTGACGCCGCCGCTGTTACGGACGTCGATGTCCATGGTGTAGTTGTACCCGACGCCGCCCCCGACGTAGATTCCACTGATTGGCTGGGCCATTGCGCCGGCAGCCGGAAGCGCCAGCACGGTCGCGGCCAGCAACACACTCCGAAGGTTCATTTTCGCTCTCCTCGTGTTCCAGGCTGCTGTCCGCAACCCCAGGGCGGGCGACACACCGCCCATTCCACTGAGATGAAAGGTTAGTGTTACTCGGCCGATCAGACCAGCGCGGATTGCCGCTGGAAGAAGGGGTTGGGCGTTTATCGTAGCCACTGTGGCAAACCCGCCACACCCCCTGTGTCAATCGCGAGACGGTGAGAGCCAAATGCCCGCTCTGCACGGCCGAAGGCCGTCGACACAGCGCGCCCGACGGGCTCGCCACCGCCTTCGCCGAAGTGTTGCGGCCGGGGACTCGGGAACGCAAGGGTTTTCGGGCCGGCGACGCAAGCGCGCAATCGGCACGGCGGCGCCATCGGCCGCCATGGCCTGACCGGCGAAGCCGCGTAGGTCTATGATCCACCCCGTCCCGCGAGGGACGGGGTTTGCCACATGGGAGAGCGAACGATGGCTGAGCCAGCCCGGCGACAGATCGGGTTTGCGGTGGTCGGGGTGGACCACCGCCACATCTACGAAATGACCGGCCGCCTGCTCGAACTCGGCCATGTCTGCACGGGCTGGTGGACCGAGGGCGAGCCGCAGCCGCTGGCCGGCTTCGTCAAGCGCTATCCCGACATTCCCCGCGTGGCCGACCGGCGCCGGCTGATCGAGGACCCGTCGGTTCAACTCATCCTCACTGCGGCCATTCCCGCCGATCGCGCGGCGATCGCCATCGAGGCGATGCGGGCCGGCAAGGACGTGGGCACCGACAAGCCGGGCTGCACCAGCGCCGATCAGCTTGCCGCGCTGCGCCGGACAGTGGCCGAAACCGGACGGATCTGGTCGGTGAACTATTCCGAGCGGTTCGAGGTGCCGGCGGTGACGCGCGCCATGGAACTCATCGCCGCCGGCGCCATCGGACAGGTGGTGCAGACCGTCGGGCTGGGTCCGCACCGGCTGAACCGGGCGCTGCGGCCGGGCTGGTTCTGGCGGCACGACCGGTTCGGCGGCATCCTGTGCGACATCGGCTGCCACCAGATCGACCAGTTCCTCGCCTTCACCGGCGCGACGCAGGCCGAGATCATCAGCGCCTCGGTGGGCAACTTCGCCAACCCAGGCGACCCCGAATTCGCCGATTTCGGCGAGATGCTGCTGCGCAGCGACAGCGGCCGCGGCTATGTCCGGGTGGACTGGTACACCCCGGACGGGCTGGCCAACTGGGGCGACGGGCGGCTGACCGTGCTCGGCACCGAGGGCTATATCGAGTTGCGCAAATTCCTCGACATCGCCGGCCGTCCGGGCACCGACCACCTGTTCCTGGTAGACAACCAGTCGACCCGCTACATCGACTGCAGCAAGGCCGGCCTGCCCTATTACCCCAGCCTGGTTGCCGACATACTGGACCGCACCGAGACGGCGATGACCCAGACCCATTGCTTCAAGGTCATGGAACTGGCGCTGCGGGCCGAGGCGACGGCGACGCGGCTGGGCAACCTGAAACAGGTGGAAGCCAGATGATGAGCCGACGGTTCCGAGTCGCGGTGATCGGCGCCGGCATCGGCGCCGCCCATGTGGAGGGGCTGCGGGAGAACGCGCAGGGCTACGAACTCGCCGTGGTCTGCGACCTCGACCCGTCGCGCGCGGCCAGCCTGGCCGCGACCATGCCGGGGGCGGCCGCGGAAACCTCCTACCGCGCGGTGCTGGCGCGGTCCGACGTCGACCTGGTGGACATCTGCACGCCCCCCTACCTGCACGTCGACGCCATCGAGGCGGCGCTGGCCGCCGGCAAGAACGTGCTGTGCGAGAAGCCGCTGGTCGGCTCGCTGGCGCAGGTCGAGCGGGTGATGCGGGCCGCCGAGCAGGCCAACCGCACGGTGGTGCCGGTCTACCAGTACCGCTACGGCAACGGGCTGGCGCGGCTGCGGCGGCTGATCGACGCCGGCCTCACCGGGCGCTCGCTGGTGGCCAGCATCACCACGCACTGGAACCGGCAGGCCGACTACTACGACGTGCGCTGGCGCGGCCGGAAGGCGACCGAGCTGGGCGGCGCGGTGCTCGGCCACGTCATCCACCTGCACGACCTGCTCACCTTCGCCATGGGGCCGGTGCGCCGGGTGTTCGCCAAGGTCGCCACGCGGGTCAACCCGATCGAGACCGAGGATTGCGCCGCGGTCTGCCTGGAAATGGCATCGGGCGCGCTGGTGACGTCCTCGGTCACGCTGGGCGCCGCCGAGGAGGTCAGCAAGCTGCGCTTCTGCTTCACCGACCTGACGGCGGAGAACCCCGGCGTGCCGCCGTACCGCCCGGCCGAGGGCGCGTGGCGTTTCACCGCGCGCGGGGCGCGCCAGCAGGAGGACATCGAGGCAGCGCTGGCCGGCTTCGTGCCGCACCGGGAAAGCTTCGCCGGGCTGTTCGAGGCGCTGCACCCGGCGCTGGCCGGCGCGGCGCCCTGGCCGCTCACCCTGCAGGACGCCTGGCGCTCGCTGGAGCTGGTGTCCGCCATCTACTACAGCTCGGCCACCAACACCGCGGTTGAGCTGCCGCTGGCGGCGGACCATCCGGTGCGGGAAGGCTGGGCGCCGTTCCTGGCATAGAGCAATGCCAGCTTGAGCGGAATCGCCCTACGATCCGCGAGCTGGCGGAATTGCTCGCCAAAACATAGCTGGACCGATTTCAGTCTGGCCGAAATCGGTCCAGTCCCGCTTCCCTATTCGACGTTGAACCGTATCCCCTGGGCCAGCGGCAAAGTCGGAGAATAGTTCACCGTGTTGGTGGCGCGGCGCATGTAGGCGCGCCAGGCGTCGGAACCGGACTCGCGGCCGCCGCCGGTGGCCTTTTCGCCGCCGAACGCGCCGCCGATCTCCGCGCCGCTGGGTCCGAGATTGACGTTGACGATGCCGCAGTCGCTGCCGGCGGCGGAGAGGAACAGCTCGGCCTCGCGCAGATCGGTGGTGAAGATGGACGAGGCCAAGCCCTGCGGCACCGCGTTGTGCCATGACAGGGCTGTCGCGGTATTGTCATGGCGCATGACGAACAGGATCGGAGCGAAATTTTCCGCCGCGACGATTGCGGTCTGCGACGGCATCTCGACCAGGGCGGGGCGCACATAGTAGGCGTCGGGATGGGCCTCGGCCAGCAGGCGCTCGCCGCCGTGCACGCGGCCGCCCTGCGCGCGGGCGGCGACGAGCGCAGCCTGCATGGCCTCGTAGGCCGGGCGGTCGATCAGCGGGCCGGCCAGGGTAGCCGGATCGCGCGGGTCGCCGACCTTCACGGCGCCGTAAGCCGCCCGCAGCCGCGCCAGCAGGGGGTCGTAGACGTCGGCGTGCACGAACAGGCGGCGCAGCGTGGTGCAGCGCTGGCCGGCGGTGCCGACGGCGGAAAACAGGATGGCGTTCACTGCCAGGTCCAGGTCGGCCGAGGGGCAGACGATCATGCCGTTGTTGCCACCGAGTTCCAGCAGTGCGCGGGCGAATCGGGCGGCGAGTCGGGGAGCGATGGCATGGCCCATGCGGGTGGAGCCGGTGGCGCTGACCAGCGGCAGCCGCGCATCGTCGATCAACGTCGCGCCGGCCTCGGCGCCGCCGATCACCACTTCCATCAGCCCCAGCGGCGCAGCGCCGAAACGCGCGGCGGCGCGGCGGAAGATGGCCTGGGTTGCCAGCGCGGTCAGCGGCGTCTTTTCCGACGGCTTCCACACCACGGGATCGCCGCACACCAGCGCCAGCGCGGCGTTCCAGGACCACACGGCGACCGGGAAATTGAAGGCGGTGATGACGCCGATCGGGCCGAGCGGGTGCCAGGTTTCGCGCATGGCATGGCCGGGGCGCTCGGTGGCGATGGTGAGGCCGTAGAGTTGGCGGGAGAGGCCGACCGCGAAATCGCAGATGTCGATCATCTCCTGCACTTCGCCCAGCCCCTCCTGCAGGATCTTGCCCGCCTCCAGCGTGACCAGCGCGCCCAGGGCGCCTTTCACCGCACGCAGTTCCTCGCCGAGCAGGCGGACCAGCTCGCCGCGCCGGGGGGCGGGGGTGTCGCGCCAGGCCGGGAAGGCGGCGGCAGCGCGGCCGATGGCCGCCGCCGCGTCGGTCGGGCACAACCGGCCCAGCTCGGCGCCGTCGATGGGTGAGCGCGCCGCCAGCGGGCCGCTGGACAGTAGGGTGGGGTCGACGCCGAGGGCGGCGAGCAGATCGATGGCTTCGGACATGGCGCGATTGAACCAGGCAACCCGCGAACAGGCCAGTCCGTCGGCGCTGCGAACGGTCAGGAAGGCGAGCGGGCCGCGGCCCGGATGAGATCGCCGATCTGGTCGAGCCGCTTGTCCGGCACCGGGCCGGCCACCGCATAGCCGAGCCCGCCCTCGATCCAGGCGCAGACATTCAGCGGCCCGTTATGCCCGTCCGTGCGCGCCGCGTTGAGTTCGGCGGCCATCGGCCGCACCAGCACCGAAACCCGCTCGCCCTGCTTGTCGGCGTACATGAAAAGCGCCGCCGCGCCGCCGCGCTCGGTTGCCAGCAGGCGGCCGCCGAGTAGCTCATAGCCGGCCTGCTCCAGGTCCGGCGGCTCCAGCTTGCGGTCGAGCCGGTTGGACAGCCAGGTGGCCAGGTGGTCGCGCTCGGCCGCCACCACCTCGATAGGGTGGCGGCGGTCGACCGCATACACCGCGTGGCTGGCGAGCGCTTCGTCGGTCAGCGCGGCCACCGCGCGGCTGGCGCGGTCGGTCGGCAGGCCGCCGCGCGCCAGCCAGCCGCCGCCGCCGCCGACGCCAAGGCTGACCACCACCGCAGCCGCGGCACGCCACAACCGGCGCCGGCGCACCAGCCGGGCATCCAGCAACCGCAGCAGGTTCAGCTCGGGCGGCACGGGCGTGGCGGCGGGGATGTCCAGCGCCGCCCGCAGGGCTTCGCGCTGTGCGATGTAGTCCCTGACCCGCGCCGCCTCTTCGGCGCGCTCCTGGAGGTAGCGGTCCACGTCGTCGCGGCGCGCCGGGTCGAGCGCGTTGTCGACATAGGCGTGCAGGTCTTCCTCGTTGACCGGCCGGCTCATTTGACCCTCCTCAGCCCCGGCGCCGCCTCGCCTGCCATGAGTTGGCGCAGCCGTTCGCGCCCGCGCGACAGGCGCGACATCACGGTGCCGATCGGAACGCCCAGCACGGCCGCCACCTCCGCATAGCTCAGGTCCTCCACGCAGACGAGCAGCAGCACATGCCGCTGCTCCTCGGGAAGGCGATCCAGGGCCTGCAGGGTCTCCTTGCAGTGCAATTCCGCTTCCTGCGTGGGTTGCCGGGCCACGTACGCATCATTGACTCTCTCCATCGGCACAATATTCCCGCGCACCTTGCCGCGGCGCAGCTAGGTGATGTGCAGGTTGTGCATGATGGTGAACAGCCAGGGCCTGACCGCTCCGTCGGTGTGCCTGGCGCTGAGGTGGTCGAGCGCCAGCACCAACACGTCGTGCACCAGGTCGTCGGCATCCTGCGGGTTGCGCAGCAGGGCGCGGGCGTAGCGGCGCAGCGCCGGGATCGCCGCTTCCATGCCGACCAATACGTCCGACATGCCGATCAGGCCGCCGGGTGGAGGTTTTCGAGGCGCATGCTGCCGACCTGACGGTTGACGGGAAGCCTTATGGCGGTCTTTGCCGGTCCGGCGAGGTCACGATCGTGCGCCATGTCCGATCGCCGGTGTCGCGAAGCGTGCGACGCCCGCGAGCGCCGGGATATTTCGGCACACATGCGTGATCGCGATCGAAGCTTATGGAGATGGAATAAGGCGGCGGCGGCGGGCGTCGATGGATCTCCGGGCGTCACGTCAGGGTGCGGCGATGGCACGCGCAGGCCGAGGGGCTCCGGACCGTCAACGTCCCTCATCGAAAAGGAGACACCGAATGAGCAGGATTTTCGCAGCCATGCTGGTGGCGAACCTTGGGCTGCTGTTGCTGAGCGGTTGTTCGGGCAGCGCCTGGAATTCCACCAACCCGTCGATGTCGTCGAATGCCACCACCGAGCAGAACGGCGGCGGTGGCGGCGGCGGAAGTGGCGGCTACTGAGGCCGGATGCCACCCCGCGCGCACCCGCTCCATTCAGGCCGAATGGCGGGTGCGCGCGGTTCGCCACCGCCATATCGTCGCGAGCGGGGCAATGCCGCGCAGGTGGTTGTGCAGCGCCGCCAGGGCGTGCCCGGCGGCCAGCACGTCGAGCAGGATGGCGGCGGCGCGATGGACCAGCCGAAGCAGGGTGAATGCCCCCTCATGCGGGCCGACGACATGCGGCACCCGGATAAAGCCGAGGAAGAATGTGGGGATTTCGGCAGGTGCCGTGGCAGCGGTGAAATAGCCGAGCACCGGTACCGCGACCAGCAGCACGTAGAGCGCCGCATGGACGACCCGGGCCGCACGCCGTTGCCAGGGCGGCAGCAGCGCGCTGGCGGCGGGGCGCCCTCGCCGCGCGCGCAGCACCAGGCGGGCCAAGGTGGCGAGGAAGGCGGCGATACCGAGGGTTTTGTGCAGCTGGTAGAGCAGGAACTTCAGCAACAACTGCGCCAGCGGCACGCCGGCCATCGGCCACGCCACGGCGAACGCTGCGACCACGCAGGCGGCGGTGAGGCCGTGCAGGCGTCGCTGCGCGAGGCTCCAGTCGCGCGGCAGCTCAGCCGGCATGCGGCGTGGCGGCAAGCGCGATGCGCGCATGGATCGTGATGTCCACGTTATCGGAAATGAAGGCTGGCTCTGCGACCATGCCGAATGCCGAACGGCGTAGCCCACCCGTGACGACGAAGTCGGTAACTTCGGCGCCGCCGGCGGCGGCATCGGGACCCCGGTTGGTCAATATGGCGTTCAGGGTGGCGGGCTGCACCACGCCGCGGATTTCGAGCAGGCCGCCGATGCGGTAGCGGCCCGGTGCGATCGCCTCGACCGCGGCGCTGGTGAACTTCACGTCGGGATGGCGCCGCACGTCGAAGAAATCCGGCGAGCGGAGCATGTCCGCGGCATCCTGCCACGCCATGTCCACCGACGCGGCATCGACATCCACGGCGATGCTGGTGCGCTCGGGGTGCGCCTCGTCGATGACCAGCGTGGCGACGAAGCGTCTGAACCGGCCTTGCGAGGCGAACAGCCCGAGATGGCGGACCGAGAACTCGATGGTGCTGTAGCGCGGATCGAGCGCGTAGCGGTTGCCGGCGCTGGCGGCGTGCGGCGTTAGTCCCCATCCGCAGGCCCCGAGCAGCAGCATGCGCCGGCCAAGCGCCGGGTGGCCCCTTTCGATCCGCGACAGGTTTGCAGCCACGTAGCCTCCATATCCCCGGTTCCGCCGGCGTCGTGCAAGGATCGACGCGGCAGCGGCAGCAGCTATTCCCCAACACCTGTGGGCGGGGAAAGGCTGCGCTCAGGGGAACCGATAGCGGCTTGTCGAGAAAGTGGGGATGGTGGGCGATAGTGGGATTGAACCACTGACCTCCCCCGTGTCAGGGGCGAGCGCGTGGTTATATTATCGGTTATAAATTAAGGTCTTATGCGATGGCGCTTGCAGGCTGCACTGATTTTGCACCGTCGATGCCGAAACATTCGAGCCAGGCCTTTACCTCCGGTTCGTAGGCGGCAGGGAGCAGGTGGGCATAGACCTGCACCTGTTTGACGCTGGCCCAGCCGCCCCAGATCTGCAGCCGGAGCAAGTCATGGTGCAGGGCATACTGCCAGGTGGCAGCTGCGTGTCGGAGATCGTGAGGGCGCAGCTCAGGCAGCCAGACGCGGCGCTCGACGCCGGCCGCGCTGGTCCAGGACTTCCATCGGCCCAGCAGGCCCGCGCGGCGGCAGGCGCCGGACCAAGCCGTGCGGATCTGGCCGCCGCCGGCGCGACCGGTGTCGCGGTAGGCGGCGCCAATGCGGGCGCGCGAGCCGTCGCG
>CAIMEK010000149.1 GCA_903839965.1 uncultured Acetobacteraceae bacterium
CATCCGGTTGGAACTGCTGGGCTTCGAGGTCGCGATGGCCGCTTCGGGGCGGTCGGCGTTGGCGCTGCTCGACGCGCAGCCCTATGCCCTGATGGTGAGCGACATCATGATGCCGGGCGGCATGAGCGGAATCGACCTGGTGCACGAGTTGCGGGCCCGCAGGGTGCCGGTACCGGTCATCCTGGTCAGCGGCTATCCCGGCGCGGCCGACGAGGCGCGGCGCGACGGCTTCACCGTGTTGCAGAAGCCGTACGACGAAGAACGCCTGCGCGAAGCGGTCATCGCCGCGCTGTCCGGCATCGGCGTGCAGGTGACGCAGAACTGAGGGGGAGGCTCAGCGCGCCGGGAATTCAAGCCGCGTCAGCAGCTCCGGCGAGGGCGCCGCCTCGCCGCGTTCGACGCCGCGGAGCACCTCCACCACGGCACGGTTCGCCGCCACGGGCAGGCCGACCCGGGCGCCCTGCTGGCAGATGAACCCGTTCATCTCCTCGATCTCGGTGCGGCGGCCCTTCTGGATATCCTGACCCATCGACGGGCGCGCTTCGTCGCCGCCCGGGCGGTTGCTGCCGGCGATCAGCACCGCCTCGATCTCCGCCAGCGCCGCCGGGTCGCCTTCGCCGGCCAGCGCCAGCCGTTCGGGCTCGAAGGTGCCGATCTTCTCCAACTCGTAGCCCAGCGCCTGGCCGACGCGCACCGCCTCGCCGCCGAGCCGGATGGCCAGGCGCCGCAACGGCTCGATGCCGTTCAGCTTCTTGCCGGTCAGCCCGCTGGCCGCGCACAGCGCGTTGTGCATGCCGTTCGCGCACAGCTTGGTCCAGCGCTCGCCCCACAGGTTGGTGCTGGCGCGGGTGCTGTCCACGCCGGCGAACATCTCGGCCAGCTGCTTCACCCGCTTGGTGATGCGGCCATGCGGCTCGCCGATGCGATACACCGTGTAGGATGCCCCACCCTGCGGCCCGGTGCGGCGGATGCAGCCCGGCGCCCACAGGTTGACGGAAATCCGCGAGGCGATGGCGCCGACCACGCGCCCCCAGCCGACCACCCCGGCGATCTTCTCCTCGTTGAGGCAGTTCTGCAGCGACACCACGAAGCCGCCCGGCGCCAGGTACTGGCGGATCAGCATGCTCGCCCACTCGGTGTCGTAGGACTTCACCGACACGATCGCGATATCGACCGGTGGCTGGCGGGCCAGGCCCTGCAGCTCGGTGACGTGCAGCGCCGGCGGACGGCAGGTAACGGTTTCCTCCTCCGTCGTGCCGGTGATGCGCAGCCCGTCGCGGCGGATCGCCTCCACATGCTCGGGCCAGAAATCGAGCAGGGTCACGTCGTGACCGCGCGCGTGCAGCAGGCCGCCGGTATACCCGCCGACCGCGCCGGCGCCGACAACGACAATACGTGGACCCATCAACCGTCTCCCGTTCAGGTGCGAACCGCGGCACAGTAGCGGCGAAAGCGAATTCGCCAAGCCGCCAATGCACCTAGCGCAGCGCGTGGACGGGATGCAGCCAGCCCGGCCAGGCCATGTCGATCACCTCGTGGCCGCCGTCCAGGATCATCTTCACCGCGACATACACCACGATGAGCAGGCCGACCCAGGCGATCCAGCGGGTGCGCTCCAACATAGAGGCGATGAAGGAGGCGGCCAACCCCATCAGCACCACCGAGAAGGCCAGCCCCACCACCAGCACCCAGACATGGCCCTCGGCGGCGCCGGCCACGGCCAGCACGTTGTCGAGACTCATGGACAGGTCGGCCAGCACGATCTGCAGCATCGACTCGGGCAAGGTCTTCTTCCGCGGGTGCCTGGCGGCCGCCCCGGTCAGGGACGGGTGGCGCAGCTCGCGGTACATCTTCCAGCACACCCAGAGCAGCAGGATGCCGCCGGCCAGCACCAGCCCGATTACTTCCAGCAACTGCAGGGTCACCGCGCCCAGCGCGATGCGCAGCACCGTGGCGGCGCCGATGCCGAGAATGATGGCCGGCCGCTTCTGCCCGCGCGGCAGCCCGGCCACCGCCATGCCCACCACTATCGCGTTGTCGCCGGCCAGCGTGATGTCGACCAGCAGCACCTGCAGCAGGGCGGATAGTTCCTGCAGCGTCACGTCCATGCGTATTCCTTGCTCCCTCGGGGGTGCCGGACTAGATGGGGGCCGACCCAGCCAGAGTCGACCGGAGCACCCATGGTTCCTCGCTACACCCGTCCGGCGATGGCCGCCATCTGGTCGGCGGAAAACCGGTTCCGCATCTGGTTCGAGATCGAGGCGCTGGCCGCCGAGGCCATGGCCCGGGTCGGCGCCATCCCCGCGGACGCGGCACAGGCCATCCGCGAGCGCGGCGCGCCGGTGCTGGCCGCCATTTCGGCCGCCGACCTGGAGCGCATCGACGCCATCGAGGCCGAGACGCGCCACGACGTCATCGCCTTCCTGACCTGGCTGGCGGAGCGGATCGGGCCGGAGAGCCGCTACGTCCATCTCGGCATGACCAGCAGCGACGTGCTGGACACCTGCCTGTCCGTGCAGCTCGTCCAGGCCGCCGACCTGCTGCTGGCCGACCTCGACGGCGTGCTGGCGGCGCTGCGCGAGCAGGCGGAAGAGCACAAGTTCACGCTGACCATCGGCCGCAGCCACGGCATCCACGCCGAGCCGACCA
>CAIMEK010000150.1 GCA_903839965.1 uncultured Acetobacteraceae bacterium
GCAACTCAACCCAAAGGTCCACTGCGTAGGCAATCGCCGTGCGCATCGCGCTCTTCGGCAGGAACACGGCCTGTTTCAGCCGCAGTACCTTGCCGATACGTGCCAAGATCATGCCGGTCTGCGCACTGCGCACCGCCTGTCGCAGAGAAGGTCCTTTTCCGCGCAGCTCACTTTCGATCCGGTACATCAACCGGATCTGATGCAACAGCCATCCCGCGAGTACAGGAGATTCCGGTTCGGCCTCGTCGAATTTGCGTCGCACATGTGCCCAACATGCAGCCAATGTGATGCCGCCATGCTTCCGGGCATAACTGTCATACACCACGTAGCCGTCACTCTGCACTTTTCCGCGAAAATTCCGCAGCATGCCGTCAAGACAACCGCCGCCGCGACCGGTATGCCATTCGAACAGCACGTCGCCGCCAGGTTGATTGTATACCCAGAGATAGCCTTTTCGACATCCGCCGGTTTCTGCCTGACAAAATCGAATCGGCGTTTCATCAACCTGCAAATATCCGCAGGCTCTGAGGTCATCGCCGATGTGCCGGTAAATCGGCTGAAACCAGTCAGCGGCGATGCGCACCCACTCGCTCATCGTCTGCCGGGAGAGTTCGATTCCGTGGCGCGTGCGCAGGATCATTTCCTGCCGGTAGAGCGGCATGTGGTCCACGTACTTCTTGATCAGGATGTCGGTGATCAGCCCCGGACTGGCGAACCCGCCCTCCACCAGACGCGGCTCGAGCGGCGCGATCATCGGCGGTTGAGCGCGATTGATCTTGCTGGTGAACTTCCGCCGAATGATGCGGCGCCGAAAGTAGCGTGTGGGCGTGACATCGAGTTCCTCGGTGACTTCCTCGCCGATGTACTGGTAAGCCGTGGGGTTCTGCTTCACGGCTTCTGGATCGATCACGATCTCTTCAGTCGGCAGGTTCTCCGGCAGACGCGGCTTGCGATCACGTGGCGCACGCGGGCGTGGAGGCGTGGGTGACTTCGGATCGTCGTCCTGTTCCGGCGCTGCTGGCGTATAGCCCAGCAATAACTCCAACTGACGGGAATCAATCTTTTCGCTCTTGCTGCTGAACATGCGCTTGAGCAGGATCTGAATCTTCTGCTGCTGCAGTTGGTTTTCGACGCGCAGCCTGTGGTTCTCGGCGCGCAACTCTTCGATGATTGCGGCTTGCGCGCTGACCAGTTGCTGAAGTTGTTCGAGTTGCGACTGCATGATGTGTTCGTTGTATAGAACGCAGCAGCCGCAGAAAAAGTTGTGTCATATTTTGAAAAAGTTATCTTCAGCGTTGATACCACGGGCGCAGTGATCCGCGTCGCAAATCCACGCCGTCGAGCAGTAGGCCGAGTGCCTCCGGACTGAGTTGCAGCTTGCCGTTCTGCACGTCGACTCCCCGGGGCCAGTTGAACGTGCCCTGTTCCAGGCGCTTGGTCATGACCCATAACCCGGTGCCGTCGAAGTAAAGCAACTTCACTCGGTTGTGCCTGCGGTTGGTGTAGACATAGAGTGCGCCGGTAGATGGATCGTCCTTGAGCACGTTGACCGTCATGGACCACAGGCCGGTAAAACTAAGGCGCAAATCCGCCGCGTCCATGGCCAGAAATACTTTGAGCGAGTTGGGGAAGCTCAGCATGGTTGCGCCTCCCCGTAACCAGCCACGCCGCGAATCAGCGCGATCAGCTCCTGACGCCCGCCCTCCTGGCGAATGCCGACACGCACGCCGTTGGGCAACAGTACTTCCACCGCGGCTGGTGGCGCTCCCGTTACTTCCACCTGCGCGAAGGCTACGCTCTTCCGGACCACGGCCGTGCAACGCTGGGCAGTCGTCCAGCGGTAGAATGTCGCCGGCTTTATCTGTCGCTGGGCGCAAAACGCGTTCTTCGACAGTCCGCTGGCTGCCTGCTCGTGGATCAACCGTTCACGGTCCGCTGCACTGTAGCGCACGCGAACTCGCCGCTCTTCCGACACTGGTTCTGTTTGCATGCCGCCGGTGTATCACGCCCCAGCGGTCGCGCCTATGGGGTGCTCGGGTTGACGCTTACCACCAACCGCCAGCCGGTGAAGGTTGAGATCGTGGCACGGATCGGGACGTTCTGAGGTGCGTCGGCAGCCGTGTCAGCCGCC
>CAIMEK010000151.1 GCA_903839965.1 uncultured Acetobacteraceae bacterium
GCCTAGGTTTCGATCTGTCTGAAATTCGGATCAACATGAGCCGGCGCGAAACGGAAGGCTTTCGGGAATTGGATCGATCCGCAGAGGATCATGCGCATGCAAACGACCACACAGAAATCCGCGGCGGAGAGCCCGCCCATGCAACCGGCCAGGGCCAAGGCGCCCGAAGCCGCAACTGTGCCGGTCGCCGACCCGCTCGCGGCGCTCCATGTGAACGCCGCAAGCGGACTGACGCGCGCCGAAGTGGACACCCGCCGGAAGGAACACGGCTTCAACGAAGTGGCCGAACACAAACCGCACCCGGTCCTCGTGTTCCTCGGCAAGTTCTGGGGCCTCTCGGCGTGGATGCTCGAAATCATCATGGTCCTGTCGGCTGTCCTCCGGAAATACCCCGATCTCGCGGTGGTGGGCACGCTGCTGGTCGTCAATGCCGTGGTGAGCTTCCTGCAGGAGCACCGGGCCGCCGGCGTCGTCGCCGCACTGCGGCGCCGGTTGCAGGTGAGTGCGCGCGTGCTGCGCGAGGCGAACTGGCAGCTCATCCCCGCCCGGGAACTGGTGCCCGGCGACATCCTTCGCGTGCGCCCCGGCGACATCGTCCCGGCGGACGTGCAGCTGCTGACCGGTGCTTTGACCCTCGACCAGTCGGCGCTCACCGGCGAGTCGCAGGACGCGGACAAGGCGCCGAGCACCGTGCTCCCGTCGGGAGCCATCGTCCGCCGGGGCGAAGGCAACGGCGTGGTGCTGCGGACCGGGGCGAAGACCAGCCTGGGCCGCACCACCGAGCTGGTGCAACTGGCGCGACCCAAGCTCCACATCGATGCGGTGGTGGCCAAGATCGTCCGCTGGCTTTTCCTCGTCGTCGGCGTGCTGCTGGGCCTGGTGGTCTTCATGGCCCTCCTGCGCGGCACGCCGCTCCTCGAGATGCTCCCGCTCGTGCTCATCCTGTTCATGAGCGCGATCCCACTCTCCCTCCCCGTCTTGTTCTCGGTCAGCATGGCCGTAGGCTCGATAGAGCTGGCGAAACGCGGCGTGCTGGTCACCCGCCTCAGCGCCGCGGAGGATGCGGCCACCATGGACGTGCTCTGCGTGGACAAGACCGGCACGATCACGCTGAACCAGCTGGCCGTGACCGGCGTGTTTCCACTGGAGCCCGCGACGGAAGCCGACGTGCTCTTCGCCGGCGCCCTCGCATCGCAGGCCGCCAACCAGGATCCGATCGACCTCGCGTTCCTGGCGGCGGCGCAGGAACGGCATATCTTCGACGGCAGGCCGGCGGTCACGCCCGTCTCCTTCGCGCCGTTCGACGCGCAGAACCGGCGGACGGAAGCCGTGACCGAACAAAGCGGCCAGCGGCTGCGGGTGATGAAGGGCGCCGTGGAAACGATCGCCAGGCCTGTGGACTCCAGCCTGCGGCACTGGAGCCGTTGACAGCGCGGGTCCGCGAGTCGGCCCTGAAGGGCTACCGGACGCTGGCGGTGGCGCGCGGCCCCGCGACGGGTCCGCTCACCTTGGTCGGGCTGGTGACGCTGTATGATCCGCCGCGCCCGGATGCCAGGCAGCTCATCGCCACACTCCACAACCTCGGCGTGACGGTGAAGATGCTCACGGGCGACGCGCTGGCCGTCGCCAGTGAAATTGCGCGCGGCGTCGGATTGCCCAACATCCGCCGTGTGGCGGACCTGAAAGCGGCGGGCGCGCAAGCCGGCAATGCGGCGGTGGACCTGCTGGCGGGCGCCGATGGTTTCGCCGAAGTGTATCCGGAGGACAAATTCATCGTGGTGCAGCACCTGCAGGCCGCAGGGCATGTGACCGGCATGACGGGCGACGGCGTCAACGATGCACCCGCGCTGCGCCAGGCCGAGGTGGGTATCGCCGTCAGCACCGCGACCGACGTGGCCAAAGGCGCCGCGAGCGTCGTCCTGACCGAACCGGGGCTGACGAACATCGTCGCGCTGGTCGAGCAGCGGCGGACGATCTACCAGCGCATGCTGACCTACATCATCAACAAGATCAGCCGCACCATTCTAAAAACAGGCTTCGTGGCCCTCGCCTTCCTGGCGACCGGCCAGTTCGTCATGTCCGCCTTCGCGATGCTGCTGCTGGTCTTCGTGACGGACTTCGCCAAGATCTCCCTGGCCACCGACCGTGTCCGCCCGTCCAGGAAACCGGAAACGTGGAATATCGGGCACCTCATCACGATCTCTGTGGTGCTCGGCACCCTGATGGTCGCTGAGGCGCTCCTCGCTTTGAAGCTCGCGTGGTCACCGTGCGCCTTGGCGACGAATGCCAGCCACCTCTATACCTTCAGTTTCCTGACCTTGCTCTACTTTGCCGCGTTCTCCATCGTGTCCGCACGGGAGCGCCGCTGGTTCTGGACGACGATGCCCAGCAAGGTGGTGGTGGCGGCGGTCATGGCGGAAGTCCTCGTCGGCACCATCCTGACGCGCGTGGGTCTTCCGGACCTCATGCCCTTGCCATGGCTGCAGACGCTGGCAGTTTTCGCCTATGCCATGGTCGCCTGCCTGGTCGTCAACGAAACCGTGCAGGTCGGCATGATCCGCTGGCGCATGTCCGGCGCGGCAGCCTAGAAGGCACGATTGCACCCGCCAAGGTATCTGGTCCGTCACGGAGCAGGGTGAACGGGACGCACGCCCCTCAGCGGCACGGCTCAAGGCCCGAGACCTGACATGGGGTGAACTACCCATAGCGGTTGCAGAACTCCTGCGGTAAATTCGCGTTCGAGTGAAAACATTATTTTATAGCCAGCGGTTTTCCGAACACGTTCCGGGTTTTCCCTATCGCCGTGAAAATGATTCTAAAGTGTGCCTCGTGACTTGCGACGGAACTCACCGCGACCGCCAGCCTGCCGAGGGGGCGACCGATGCAGCTTGAACCGGGCACCGACAGGATGCTTTCGCTGGCCGGGAAGGCCGTCTCCCCCGGGCTGGCGCAGGGGCGGGCTTTCGTCTACAAAGACATGCTCCAGCGCGACTCCGAGAGCTATCACATCGACTTCGCC
>CAIMEK010000152.1 GCA_903839965.1 uncultured Acetobacteraceae bacterium
CGTCCGTCTTCGGCGAAGTGCGCGCGTTGCCGCCCCGCCGCCTCGCGCGCGCAGGGTTGGCGTGGCGGCTGCGCGCCAAACCAGGCCAAACCCGAATTCCTTCGGAATTCGGGTTTATCACGAATAGGAAAGCACGGTCGCCACCACGTGATCGATCAACCGGCGGGCCTCGGTGCGAATGGCGACCAGTGCATTGGCCTCGCCCACGCCGCGGTCCGCCCGGCCCTGCGGGGTCAGCGTGCGCAGGTCGCACACCGTCATGCCGCGCGTCAGCCGGCCGTTCAGCTCCACGTCCACATGGCAGGGACGATATTCGATCAGCCCTTCCTGCGCATACGGCACGATGGCGCAGACGTCGTGCATCGGCGCGATGTCGAAGCCGAACCGATCGCGCTGCTTGCCCAGGTAGAAGGCGAGCAGTTCGCCCATGTGTCGCGCCACGCGCCCGCCGCCGAGCAGCCGGTTGACGTCCGCCTCGTTGGTGCCGGTGACCGAAGTGACGTTGTAGCCCGCCATACGGATCGGCGCGCCGCAGGCGAACATCTCCGCCGCCGCCTCGGGGTCGCACCACACGTTGTACTCGGCCACCGGCGTGATGTTGCCGAGCGCGGTGGAGCCGCCCATGACGGTGATCTCGCGCAGCCAGGAGGCGAAACGCGGCTCCTTCTTGATGGCCAGCGCCACATTGGTGGCCGGGCCGATCACCGCCAGCACCAGTTCGCCGCGGTGGGTGCTGGCCATGTCGATCAGGAAGTCCACGGCGTGCGCCGCCACCGGGGCCCGATCCGGCTCCGGCAGGTCGGTGCCGTCCAGGCCGCTCTTGCCGTGCGCGTTCACCACCAGCGCCTTGCGCCCCACCAGCGGGTCGGCGCAGCCCTGGGCCAGCGGCACCACGAGCCCGGCCAGCGTCAGCACCGAAAGCGCGTTGCGGGTGACGTTCTCGATGGTGTTGTTGCCGTGGCAGGTGGTGACGCCGACAAGGTCCAAATGCTTCGCCGCGTAGAGGATCGCGACGGCGTCATCGTGGCCGGGATCGCAGTCGATCAGGATTTTCGTTCGCATGATGTTCCCTCCCGGCATGAGCCGGATGAACGGTTGATTGAGCGATCGCCGGGGCAAGCCGCCCCGATCGAAGGTTTGCGCCGCGCCGTGCAGGCAGCGCAGATCCCGGCTTTGCAGCGCCCCCGCATCGGCCGCATCATGGCGCGCGCGTTCAGCCAGAGGAAGCCTGCAGCATGTATGCAACCGTTCGCGACACCACGCTGTATTTCGATGTCGAGGGCATGGGCCTGGTGCCGGATGGCGCACGCATGGCCGAGCGTCCGGTCGGCTTCGTCATCCATGGCGGCCCGGGGGGCGACCACAGCGGCTTCAAGCCGTCGTTCAGTCCGCTCGCGGAACGCATGCAACTGGTCTATTTCGACCACCGCGGCCAGGGCCGTTCGGCGGCCGGCGATCCGGCGAAATACACGCTCGACGAAAACGTCGAGGACATGGAGGCGCTGCGCCGCCATCTCGGCCTCGGCCCGATCGTATCGATCGGCACCAGCTACGGCGGCATGGTGGCGATGGCGCATGCGGCGCGCTATCCGGCGTCGGTGTCGCACCTCGTCCTGATCGTCACCGCCGCGCATAACGGTTTCATGGCGCGCTCGCGGCAGATCGTCGCCGAGCGCGGCGACGACGAACAGCAGCGCGTCGTCGCCATGCTGTATCGCGGCGAACTCGATGGCGTGGAGAAACTTCGGCACTACTACGACGTGATGGGACCGATGTATTCGCTGACCCACGATCCCGTGGCGGCGGCGAAGGCGCGCAGCCGGGGCATCCTGACGCCGATCGCGCTCAACCGGGCGTTCGCGCCCGACGGCTGGATGCAGGGTTATGATCTTCGTCCGGAACTGCGCAACATCACCGCCACGACGCTGATTCTGGCGGGTCGGCACGACTGGATCTGCCCGCCGGAATTCTCCGAGGAGATCCATCGGCTGATTCCCCACTCCGACCTGCGCATCTTCGAGGCCAGCAGCCATTCCATCCGCGCCGACGAGCCGGCCGCCATGATCGACGCCGTCGCCGGCTTCCTGGTGTACCGTCGATGACAGCGCAAGCCAGCATGGAGAACACGTATCCGCCGATCGCCCTGTTCGACCTGAGCGGGCGCCGCGCGCTGGTGACCGGCGCCAGGCGCGGCATCGGCCGCGCCATCGCCGAAGCCCTGGCGGCGCAGGGGGCGGAGGTCGCCGTGCACCACGCGGGCGCCGCGGAGGAGGCGGCCGATGCGCGGGATGTGGTGGCGCGGGTGTGTGCGCGCGGCGGCAAGGCCGTGGCGTTCGCGGCGGACTTCGCCGCGGCGGGCGCCGGCACCGGGCTCGCCACGCGGCTCGGGGCCGAATTCGGCCCGATCGACATATTGGTGCTGAACGCTTCGATCGAACTGCTTGAGCCGCCGGAGGAGATATCGACCGAGCATTTCGACCGGCAGATCGCCATCAACCTGCGGGCTCCGCTGGAACTATTGCAGGTGATGTTGCCCGCCATGAAGCAGCGCGGCTGGGGGCGGGTGGTGACGATCGGCAGCGTGCAGCAGGTCAAGCCGCATCCGGAAATGCTGGTCTACGCCGGCGCGAAATCGGCGCAGGAGAACTGGGTCCGCAACCTCGCCCGCCACATCGGCGCCTGCGGCGTGACCGTGAACAACCTGGCGCCCGGCGCGATCTGGACGGCGCGCAACGACCGCTTCCTCTCCGACAGGGAATTCCGGGAAAACCTGGAGCGCGCCATCCCGATCGGCCGGGTCGGCTGCCCGGACGACCTCGTGGGCGCGGCGCTGCTGCTGTGCTCGGACGCCGGGCGCTACATCAACGGCGCCGACATTCTCGTCGATGGCGGCATGGCCGTCGCTTAGCGGCTGGCCGGCGGCGAAAAATCGAGCCCGGTTGGCGGCGCGCCAGACTTTTTCCATCGGGGTGTCCCCGCAAGTGCAGGAAGGAAGGCAAGGGGTTTCACCCCTTGACCCCAATCAAGGCGGAGCCTTGATAATCCATTCCTTTTTCTGGCTGCGCCAGCAGCCATCAAATGATATCGGGGTTACATTCAAAAGCTGCTGGCGCAGCCAAGAAAAATAATGGGTTCCAAGGGCCTCCCGGCCCGTCGCGCGAAGGCGCGCGGCGGACTTGGCGGGTCCAGTGCAGCGCCCTGGCCTTACTTCAATCCGGCTTCGGTATCTGCTCCGCCGTCAGCGTCTCCTGAGCCAGCAGCCGCTCGGCCCCCTCGTCCAACTTCGCCCGGTTCGCCCGCAGCACGCCGAGCGCCCGTTCTAGCCCATGTTCCAGGATGGTCCGCACGACCTGGTCGATTTCGCGCGCGGTCTGTTCGGAATACCGCCGCGGCCGCCAGAAGGCTCCGGGCTGGTCGAGGAAATGGCCTTCCTCGGTGTCCCAGGCCACCGGTCCCAGCTTGTCGTCCATGCCGTAGCGCAGCACCATGCCGCGGGCGATGTCGGTGGCGCGCGCGATGTCGTCGGCCGCGCCGGTGGAGATGTCGGGGCCGATCAGGATTTCCGCGGCGCGTCCGCCCATCAGCACCGTCAGTTTCGCCTCCAGCTCGCTGCGTCCCATCAGGAAGCGGTCCTCGGTCGGCCGCGACAGCGTGTAGCCCAGGGCGCCGATGCCGCGCGGAATGATGGAGACCTTGGTGACCGGATCGGCGCCCGGGGTTGCCATGGCCACCAGCGCGTGGCCCATCTCGTGGTAGGCGACGATGCGCCGCTCGCGCGGGATCATCACGCGCGAGCGCTTCTCCAGCCCGGCGACGATGCGCTCCACCGCCGCGACGAAATCCTCCATGCCGATGGCGTCGGCCTTGCGCCTGGTCGCGTGCACCGCCGCCTCGTTGGCGAGGTTGGCCAGGTCGGCGCCGGTGAAGCCGGGCGTCATCGCGGCGATCTCCGCCAGGTCCACATCCGCCGCCAGCGTGAGCGTCACCGTGTGGACCTTGAGGATGTCGATGCGGCCCTGTTTCTCGGGCCGGTCCACCAGCACCTGACGGTCGAAGCGGCCGGCCCGCAGCAGCGCCGGATCGAGGATTTCGGGGCGGTTGGTGGCGGCCAGGATGACCACCGCGACCGAGCGGTCGAACCCGTCCATCTCGGCCAGCAACTGGTTGAGTGTCTGCTCCTTCTCGTCCTGCCCGCTCACCGGCGAGGCGTGGCGGGCCCGGCCGAGCGCATCGAGTTCGTCGATGAAGATGATGCAGGGGGCCACCTTGCGGGCCTGCTCGAACAGGTCGCGCACCCGCGCCGCGCCGACGCCGACGAACATCTCGACGAACTCGGCGCCGTTGGTGGCGAAGAACGGCACCCCCGCCTCGCCCGCCACGGCGCGCGCCAGCAGCGTCTTGCCGGTGCCGGGGGGGCCCACCAGCAGCACGCCGCGCGGCACATGCGCGCCGAGCCGGGTGAATTCGCCCGGACGCTTCAGGAAATCGACGATCTCGCGCAGTTCCTCCTTGGCCTCGTCCACCCCGGCGACATCGTCGAACGTCGTCTTCACGTCGGTCTCGGCGACCAGCTTGGCTTTGCTGCGGCCGACCGAAAGCAGTCCGCCCCCGAGCATGCCGCCGCCACGTCCGCCGGACATCAACCGCCCGGCGATGAGCCAGATGCCGACGAACAGCAGCGGCGGCAGAATCCACGCCAGCACCTGGCTGAACGCCCCCACGGCGGGTGCGCCCGAATACTCCACGCCATGGCGGGACAATTCGGCGGCGATGTTGGTGGGCACGCGCTCGGTGACGAAGCCGGTGGTGCCGTCCGGCAGCTTGTCCTTCAGCTCGCCGCGGATGCTGTCGCCGGTTACCGTGACGCGCGCGACCCTGCCCGCGTCGAGCCATTGCTGGAACTGGCTGTACGGCACCGGGCCGGCCGTCGGGGAGCCGAACTGGCCGAACCCGAGCAGCACCATCCCGAGGATCGCGGCCAGCCAGAGGAACCGGAGGTGAGGCAGCTTGGGCATGCCGATGGGGGGTCCGGCGCGGGCTTCAGTGCGCCATCAGCACCGGAATGTCGACGCCGGCCAGAATGCGCTGGGTGAAACCGCCGAACACCACTTCGCGCAACCGGCTATGGCTGTAGCCGCCCATGACGATCAGGCTGGCCTGCAGGCGGGCGGCCTCCTGCAGCAGCACGTCCACCGGGCGGCGGCGCTCACGGCCGAGCTGGCGGACGGAGGTGTTCGGATTGTGCCAGCGCAGGCTGCGCAGCAAGCGGTCGGAGGTGGATTCGCGGGGCTCGTCCTCCTCGACGACCGAGACGATCACCACCCGCTCGGCGCGCTCCAGCAGGGGCACCGCGGCGGCCACCGCGCGAGCGGCCTCCGGCGCGTCCTTCCAGGCAATGACGATGGTGCCCAGCAGCGTCTGCGGGGCCTGCGGCGGCGCCACCAGCAACGGCCGGCCGGTGTCCATCAAGGCCGCCTCCAGCACCTCCATCGCCATCTCCCGCCCGGGCTGTGCCCGCCCGACCACCACGAGGTCGGCGAAGCGGCCGTATTCGGAAATCCACTGGGCGTCGCTGCCGGTTTCCACCGAGAACTCGGCCGTGAGCCCCTCGGCCCGCCCCGCCGCCGTGCGCGGGATCGCGTTGCGGTCGCAGAAGTCCTCCACCAACTGCCAGGCGCTGCCCTCGATCTGCTTCGACTCAGCCTCCAGCTTGTCGACCACGCCCTGCACCGCGCCGCCGCCGCCGAGGCCACCGGTGGACATCGAGATGACGACCTCGGTCACATCCACGCGCACGTGCAGGAACTCCAGGTGTGCGCCCGACGGCCGCGCGGCCAGCTTTGCCGTCTCGAACACCGTTTCGTCGGACGCGGAGCCGGTTGCCGGAACCAGGATGTACTTGTACATCGCGCAAGTCCTCCATGCGGCAGACCAGTGGCCTGCTCGGCCAGGTATGCGGCTGGAGTTAAGCACGGAACGCGCGCAGCTGTCGTGCGTGATCCAAATCAATGCCGCGGTCCGTGTCAAAGATCATACTGCAAGCGTCGCAAAAAAGGAGGGAGCGTGCCATGAACGCAGGCGACGTGATGATTCGTGAGGTCGTAACGGTCGGCCCCGATACCCCGGTGATGCATATCGCCCAGTTGCTGCTCTCCCACGGCATTTCCGGCGTTCCCGTGGTCGATGACGAGGGCACCCTGGTGGGGCTCGTCAGCGAAGGCGACCTGTTGCGCCGCGTCGAGATCGGCACCGAACGGCGACGCGGCAGCTGGCGCGCATTCTTCACCGGCACCGCGACGCTGGCCGAGGAATATGTCCGCTCGCACGGCACCGTCGCGCGCGACATCATGACGCGCGACGTCGTTTCGGTCAGCCGCACCACGCCGCTCGGCGAAATCGCCGACCTGATGGAGCAGAAGCACATCAAGCGCGTGCCGGTGCTGGAGGAGGGCCGCCTGGTCGGCCTGGTCAGCCGTTCGAACCTGTTGCGCGCCTTCGCCTCGCAGCGGGCCGAGCCCAGTGCATCGGCGGCGGACGATTCGGCGCTGCGCGAGGCCCTGCTGGCCGAACTGGGGCGGCAGGTCTGGAGCCGGCGCACCGAGAATACGGTCGTCGTGACCGACGGCGTCGTGCATCTCTGGGGCCTGGTGGCCACGCCCGAGGAAATGCGCGCCGTCGAACTGGCGGCGCAGGGAGTCGCCGGGGTGAAGGGGGTGCGCAACCACATGATCGTGCTCTCCGAAGAGTCCTTTCCGCTGTTCCCGGGTTCCGCCGCGATCTGAACGACGGCCGGCAAGCGATGCGCGAGCGCATCATCGTGGCCGCCAGGGACCGACGAGGACGGGCGGCCGGGCATGAGCGAAATCCGGCAGGCCAACGCCGCCGGCCGTGGCAGCGATTTGCCCTTGGCCTCGACTGCGGCGGGGATTGCCTCGTTCACCGATTGGTGAGCATATCTGCATCTAAGCGGTTATGTGGGCGCGGGAAATCCTGCGCCCTTCGCGGGCGCAAAGGCCGGACGCGAGAACTTGGCCGCGCAGGAGGAGGAGTCCATCATGCTCAACAATAAGGTGTCGCGCCGCAAGGCGCTCAAGCTCGGCGCCGCGGCCTCGGTGCTGCCGCTGGTGCACATCCGTACCGCCGGCGCGGCCGGGCAGGTCTCCATTGCCTTGTGGGACCATTGGGTGCAGCAGGGCAACGGCGTGATGAAGGAGCAGATCGCCAAGTTCGCCGACCAGAACAAGGTCGAGGTGAAGGCCGATTTCATCGGCTCGGCCAACGGCCAGATTCTGATGATCGAGAACGCCGAGGCGCAGGCCAAGGCCGGCCACGACATCTATGCCCTGTCGGTGTGGGAAGTGCACAACCACGTCGACGACCTGGAACCGGTCGACGACGTGGTGGGCCGGCTCATCGGCAAGTTCGGCCCGACCAACGCGGCCGTCGAATACCTGTGCAAGTCGAAGGGACACTGGCTGGCCGTGCCGTCTTCCTCCGGCACGCAGACCAAGGGGTGCGAGGGTCGCATCAGCATCCTCAAGGAAGCCGCCGGGCTGGACGTGGTCAGCATGTTCCCCGCCGGCGGGCAGACCTGTCCGGGCCTGGAATCCTGGACCTATGAGGCGATGCTGAAGGCCGCCGAGGCGTGCCACAAGGCCGGCAAGCCGTTCGCCTTCGGTCTCGGCACGACCGCGGATTCGGTCGACTGGGCCGGCTCGCTGTTCGCTGCCTACGGCGCCGAACTGGTCAACGCCAAGGGCGAAATCACGGTCAATTCCGACAACGTGCGCCAGGTGCTCGACTATGCCCAGCGCCTGGTCAAGTTTCTGCCGCCGAACGCGGTGAGCTACGACGACGCCTCCAACAACCGCGCGTTGATCTCCGGCCAGAGCGCGTTGATCCTCAATCCGCCCTCGCCCTGGGCGGTGGCGTTGAAGGACGCGCCGGCGATTGCCGCCGATACCTGGCACTTCCCCTCGCCGTCCGGCCCGAAGGGGCGGTTCCTGCCCTATCTGCCATACATGTGGGGCATCTGGAACTTCGCCAAGAACAAGCCGGCGGCCAAGGACCTGCTCGAATATCTCATGCAGCGCGAGAACGTCGAGGCGCGCGAGAACGCCGTCCTCGGCTTCGACATCCCGCCGTTCACGAGCATGCTCGACTTCAAGGTCTGGGAGACCGCCGAGCCGCCCAAGGGCACCCTCTACAACTACCCGAACCATCCCTGGCACAAGCAGACCGCGCAGGTCGCGGCGATGCCGGCGCCTCCGGAGATTGCCGTGCGGATCTACAACCAGGGCATCATGCCGACGATGATGGCCAAGCTGCTGAGCGGCCAGAAGATCCCCGACGTCATCACCTGGGCGGCGGGGGAACTCGAGGCCTTCAAGCGGTAGTTTTCCACGGCCTGTGACGCCAGGACCGGGCTCCGGACAATCCGGGGCCCGGCCCGAATATGCATGCCGCCGACGTTGCCTCACGCGGGCGTGATTGTGTATACCATTCGCCGGCCAGCGCGCGTGAGGTGGCAAGGAATGCTTCGCGACTGAACGACCTGGCCGGGCGCAAACAACCGGCCATGCAGGTAGGAGTCCAACCAATGTTGAACGGCAGCGTTTCGCGCCGGAAGGCGCTGAAGTTGGGAGCGGCGGCCGCGGTTCTGCCGCTGGTGCACATCCGCACCGCCGGTGCGGCGGGCAAGGTCAGCATCGCCATCTGGAACCACTGGATCGAGGACGCCAACAATGTCCTCAGGATGCAGATTGCCCAGTTCTCCGACAAGACCAAGATCGAAGTCCAGGCCGACTTCATCGACCCGACCAGCAGCAACCAGCTTATACTGATCGAGGCCGCGGAGGCACTGGCCAAGGCGGGCCATGACATCTACTCCTTCCCGACCTGGGAAGTACAGAACCACATCGAGGACCTGGAGCCGGTCGACGACCTGATGGCCCGGCTGACGCCGAAGGTGGGCCCGGCCAACCCGGTGTCCGAATTCATGGGCAAGTCCAAGGGCCACTGGTTCGCCGTGCCGTCCTCCACCGGCGGGCAATTGAAGGGAATCGAAGGGCGCATCACCATCCTGAAGGAAGCTGCCGGCCTGAACGTGCTCGAGATGTTCCCTGCCAAGGCCGACCCCATGCCGGGTGCCGACAGTTGGACCTGGGATGCCCTGCTCAAGGCCGCCGAGGCGTGCGACAAGGCCGGCAAGCCGTTCGGCATCGGCCTCGGCACGTCGTCGGATTCGATTGACTTCGCCGGCTGCCTGTTCGCCGCCTTTGGGGCCGAACTGGTCAACGCCAAGGGCGACATCACGGTGAAGACCGACGCGGTGCGCCAGGTGATGGAATACGCGCAGCGCCTGGTCAAAGTGCTGCCGAAGAATGCCGTGGCCTATGACGACACGTCGAACAACCGGGCCCTGATTTCCGGCCAGAGCGCGCTGATCTTCAACCCGCCCTCGCCATGGATGGCCGCCAAGCGCGACGCTCCGGCGGTGTCCGCCGATATATGGCATTTCCCCTCGCCGTCCGGCCCGAAGGGGCGGTACGTCGCCTATCTGCCGTATTTCCTCGGCATCTGGAACTTCGCCAAGAACAAGCCGGCGGCCAAGGACCTGATCGAGCACCTGTCGCAGCGCGAGCAGGTCGAGGCACGCTGCATCGCCTCCGGCGGCTATGACATTCCGCCCTTCCTGAGCATGAGCGATTTCAAGATCTGGGAGAACGCGGAGCCGCCGAAGGGCACCCTGTTCAACTACCCGATCCGGCCCGAGCACAAGGCCATCCCGCATATCGCCGCACTGCCGGCACCGCCGCAGATCGCCGTGCAGATCTACAACCAGGG
This sequence comes from uncultured Acetobacteraceae bacterium, assembly GCA_903839965.1. Lineage (GTDB taxonomy): Bacteria > Pseudomonadota > Alphaproteobacteria > Acetobacterales > Acetobacteraceae > Rhodovastum. The sequence continues at coordinate 9,847 of CAIMEK010000152.1, forward strand.
CGTCATGCCCACGATGATGGCCAAGCTGTATTCCGGCTCGTCGATCAATGAGGTCCTCGCCTGGTCACAGGACAAGCTCGAAGGCTTCATGCGCGGTTGACGTTCCGTCGACAACAAAGCGGCGCCGGGCCCGGGACCGTACCGGGCCCGGTTCCGCCGCAACCACGCATTGCTTCGCATTCCCGTGATTGTGTATACCGCTTTGCGGGCAATTCCGTCGGACGCGGGTGTCTCCGCGACCCGAAACGGCCAGACGAGAAACGTCGGCCTTGCAGGTGAGGATCCGTTTATGATCAGCTCGTTCACGCGCCGCAAGGCGCTTAAGCTCGGTGCCGCGGCGTCGGCGCTGCCGTTGGTGCACATCCGTACCGCCGGCGCGGCCGGCAAGGTCTCGATCGTCTTCTACGACTCCTGGGTAGCGGCCGGCAACGTCGCCTTGAAGAAGCAGGTCGACGCCTGGAGCGAAAAGAGCAAGGTCGAGGTCCAGGCGGATTTCCTGAGCACGGCCAACAACCAGATCGTAATCACCGAAAACGCCGAGGCACAGGCCAAAGCCGGCCACGATGCCTATTCCTTCGCCACCTGGGAGTGCCCGAGCCACCTCGACGACCTGGAGCCGATGGATGACGTGATGGCCCGGCTGGCGAAAACGATCGGGCAGCCGAACGCCACCGCCGAGTACCTGGCCAAGAAGGACGGCCACTGGATGGCCGTGCCAACCTCCTCCGGCGCGCAGGTGAAAGGACCCGTCGGGCGCATCAGCATCCTGAAAGAGGCTGCCGGGCTCGACGTGGTCAAGATGTTCCCCGCCTCCGGCAACGTCAGCCCCGGTATTGATGGCTGGACCTGGGATGCCTTCCTCAAGGCCGCCGAGGCATGCGCCAAGTTCGGCAAACCGTTCGGCATCGGACTGGGCTCCACCGGGGATTCGTCCGACACCGCCGGCTGCCTGTTCGCCTCCTTCGGCGCCGAACTGGTCAATGCCAAGGGCGAGACTACGGTGCGCACGGACGCCGTGCGCCAGGTACTGGAGTTCGCCCAGCACCTGGTCAAGTTCCTGCCGAGCAATGCGGTCAGTTACGACGACGCCTCCAACAACCGCGCGCTGATCGCCAACCAGAGCGCGCTGATCTTCAATCCGCCCTCGGCCTGGGCGGTGGCCGTGCGCGACGCCCCGGCGGTGGCCGCCGATTGTTGGCATTTCCCGCCGCCGGCCGGCCCGAAGGGACGCTTCGTACCTGTTGCGGCGTATTTCTGGGGTGTCTGGAATTTCGCGAAGAACAAGTCCGCGGCCAAGGACCTGATCGAGTACCTGAGCCAGCGCGAGCAGTCCGAGGAGCGCTGCATCGCTACCATGGGCTACGACATGCCGCCCTGGCCCAGCATGATGGACTTCAAGGTCTGGGAGACCCAAGGGCCGCCGCCGGGCGTGCTTTACAACTACCCGATCCGGCCCTGGCACAAGGAAGTGCCGCTCGTATCCGGCTCGCCGGCCCCGCCCTCGATCGGGGTGAACATCTACAATCGCGGCACCATGCCTACCATGTTCGCCAAGCTGCTGAGCGGCCAGTCCATCAACGACATCTTGGGCTGGGCGGAGAACGAACTCGAAAGCTACAAGCGCTGATGACACGCCGATAGCGTCCGGCGGCCCCGAGTCCGGGCATCGCCCGGGCCCGGGGTGGAATTGCGCGTTACGCCAGGTGGAGAACAAGATGGCCGATAGCCTTGCTGCGGTGGCTCCCTTGCCGCCGCCCCCGCGGGGGCGCCGCAGTCCCTTGCACAACTTGCTGCACAAACGCTCGACGGTCGGCCTGTTCATGTGTTTGCCGCTGATCCTGCTGATCGTCTGCCTGGTGCTGTATCCGGCGATCTATGCGATCTACCTGGCCATGCTGAACCGGCGGATGACGCAGTTCGTCGGCCTGAGCAATTTCTTCTTCCTCCTGGGGCGGCAGACCTTCCAGCAGGTCATCTTCCAGAGTTGCCTGTTCGCCATCAGCGCGGTGGTGCTGAAGGCGTTTTTCGGCTTCATCCTGGCGCACCTGATGTGCAACCTCCCGGGTGGCCAGCAGCGCGTCTGGCGCGGCCTGCTGCTGGTGCCCTGGGTGATCCCGCTGGCGCTGTCCACGCTTGGCTGGTGGTGGCTGTTCGACCCCTCCTACTCCGCCTTCAATTACGCTTTGACCGGCATGGGTCTCGCCGAGGTCCCCTGGCTCGGTGTAGCGTGGCCGGCGCGGCTCTGCATGATCACGGTGAACGTCTGGTTCGGCACCTCGTTCTTCATGATCATGTATCTGGCGGCGCTGAAATCGGTGCCCGAACAGCTTTATGAAGCCGCTGCCATCGATGGCGCCGGCGTATTCCAGAAGATGTTTTACGTAACCCTGCCGATGATCCGGAATATTATTGCCGTGACAGTCCTCTACAGCCTGATCGTGACCTTCGCCAACTTCGATATCGTCCGCATCCTCACCAACGGCGGCCCGGAAGACAAGACGCACGTGTTCGCCACCTACGCGTTCCAGGTCGGCATCCAGTCCGGCGACATCCCGCTCGGCGCCTCGGTGAGCCTGTTCATGTTCCCGTTGCTGGCGGTGGGCGCCTTCTTCGTGTTGCGCAACGTGACGCGGCGGGGCAAGGAGATGGCGATATGAGCGGCGTGGCAGCAATCGCGGACGCCCCCCTGCAGGCGCGACGGCGCAGCCGGGGGGAGCGCCGCCGGATGTGGGCGCTATGGGGCAGCTATGCGGCCCTGGCGGTGTTCGTGATCGTCTTCCTGGTGCCGCCCTACTACATGGTGGCGACCGCGCTGAAGACCGATGCCGACATCGCCGCCCAGATCGGCAACCCCTGGCTCGTTCAGCATCCGACGCTGAAGAATTTCATCGACCTGTTCGAGATGCCGAACTTCCGCGGCTACTTCCTGAATTCCGTGCTGATCACCGCGGCGACCGTCTCGGTTTCCATGGTCATCTCGGTGCTGGCGGCGTTCGGGCTGGTCCGCCTGGGCTTCAAGGGCAGCGCCACGCTGGCCTCCGGCGTGTTCCTGACCTACCTGATCCCGAACTCGCTGCTGTTCATCCCGCTGTTCCAGGTTGTCCGCGCGTTCGGCCTGATCAACAATGTCTGGTGCCTGGCGGTGGTGTTCCCGACGCTTGCGGTGCCGTTCTGTACCTGGATCATGATCGGTTATTTCGGTTCGATTCCCAAGGAACTGGACGAAGTGGCACTGATCGATGGCGCCGGCTATCTCCGGATGCTGTGGAGCATCTTTATTCCTGTGGCATTGCCAGGAATCATTGCTGCTACGATATTTGCATTTACGGTATCATGGGGTGAGTTTCTCTATCCCCTTGCATATCTGTATTCGTCGGACCAGAAGGTGCTGACGATCGGCATTGCTGGCGACCTGATTCGCGGCGATGTGTTCCAATGGGGTAAGATCATGGCGGGATGCGTCATCGCCGCGTCGCCCCCCATTGTCATTTACGCGTTCCTGATGGATTACTACATCGCCGGCCTGACCGCCGGCGCCACCAAGGGCTAGGGAGGTCTTATGGCCGGGGTTTCGATCCGCAAGGTCGTCAAGGTTTTCGAAGGTAACGTCCAAGCGGTAAAGGGCATCGACCTGGAAATCGCCGACGAGGAATTCGTCGTGCTGGTCGGCCCTTCAGGGTGCGGCAAGTCCACCACGCTGCGTATGGTCGCGGGGCTGGAAGAAATTACCTCGGGCGAGATCTGGATCGGCGGGAATGTCGTCAACGACGTGCCGCCGCGTGACCGGGACATCGCCATGGTGTTCCAGAACTATGCACTGTACCCGCATATGTCGGTGTTCGACAACATGGCCTTCGGCCTGAAGCTGCGGAAAGTCCCCAAGGAGGAGATCCGCAAGCGCGTCGACGACGCCGCCCGCATGCTCGACATCCATGTCCTGCTGGACCGCAAGCCCAAGGCACTGTCCGGCGGCCAGCGGCAGCGCGTTGCCATGGGCCGCGCCATCGTGCGCAACCCCAAGGTGTTCCTGTTCGACGAGCCGCTGTCCAACCTCGACGCCAAGCTGCGCGTGGCCATGCGCACCGAAATCAAGAAGGTGCACCAGACCATTCCGACCACCACCATCTACGTCACCCACGATCAGGTGGAGGCGATGACCCTGGCGGACCGCGTGGTGGTGATGAACAACGGCATCATCGAGCAGGTCGGGCCGCCCCAGGAACTCTACCACCACCCGGCCACGCGCTTCGTCGCCGGCTTCATCGGCAGCCCGGCGATGAACTTCATGGAGACCGAGGTCATCGACAAGGAGGGGTTGAAGCTGCGCCTGGCCGACGGCGTCGAGCTGCCCATCCCGCCGGATCGCGTCGACCGCTACGCTCCCTTCAAGGGCCGCGCGATGACCCTCGGGCTGCGCCCGGAACACCTGACCGAAACGCACGACAGCGAACGGGCGGGCGTGGCCAGGGTGGACGCCGAGGTGGATGTGGTCGAGCCGATGGGCATGGAAACCCTGATCCACTTCTTCATCAAGGGTCAGCCGATCTGCGCCCGCGTCGATCCCGCCACCATCGCACGCCCCCGCGAAATCCTGCCGCTCGCGGCGGATCTCAACCAGATGCACCTGATCGAGAACGAATCCGGTCGCGTGGTCTAGCAGACCGGGCGCGCGGGAGAACCGC
>CAIMEK010000153.1 GCA_903839965.1 uncultured Acetobacteraceae bacterium
CGCGCCGGGATGGTGGGCGTCGTCGGGCGGGGGCGTTGGCGCGGCAGCGGCCGCGGCCTGCGGGGCCGACGCCGCGGCGGGTGCGGCGGCGACGACCGGAGCGGTCCGGGCCACCCGGATGCGGCCCTCCTTGTCCTCGAACTCGATCTCGGTCAGCCCGGTTTCGGTCATGATCAGGGCAAGCTGACGGACGATGTCCGGATCGAACCGCTCTGCGGTCATTCCTCGGGTGCCTCCAGCAGGTCGGCCATGGCGGTGAGCGCCAGCCGGTAGCCGTTGATGCCCAGGCCGCAGATCACGCCGACCGCCGCCTTCGAGACCAGCGAGTGCTGCCGAAAGTCCTCGCGCCGATAAGGGTTGGTCATGTGCACCTCGATCACCGGCAGCCCGGTGGCCAGCAGTGCGTCCATCAGGGCAACCGACGTGGTGGTGTAGCCGGCCGGGTTGATGACGATGCCGGCGGCACGGCCACGGCACTCCTGCACCCAGGAGATCAGTTCGCCCTCGCCGTTGGTCTGGCGGAAGTCGATGGCCAGGCCGAGCTGCTCGGCGGTTTCGGCGCACAGCGCCTCGAGGTCGTCCAGCGTCGCGGTGCCGTACAGCCTGGGCTGGCGCAACCCGAGCATGTTCATGTTCGGGCCGTTGAGCACGGCGATCAGCGGCAGGGAGGCAGGCGACATGGTCCGGCCGTAGCACGGCCGCCGCGCCGCATCAATGCGGAGGCGGTCGGACGGCGGTGGGGCCCGGATCGGCGAGGTGCGCAACCCTGGCGTTCGCTTGTTCGCCGCCGCCCGCATGACCATAATCACGGCATGGGTGAGTCGTTGACGCTTTCGGTGAACGGCGAGCCGCTTGTGCTCCCGGGACCGATGACGGTCGCGGGGCTGCTGGCGGCGATCGGGCTCGATGCGCGCAAGGTGGCGGTGGAGTGTCGCGAGGAAATCGTGCCGCGCTCCGCCTATGCCACGACCTGGCTCGCCAACGGCGATTCCCTTGAGATCGTGCACTTCATCGGCGGAGGCTGAACCATGGGCGGCATCATCCAGACCGAGGACGACACCTGGACCGTCGCCGGGCGGCGTTTCCGGTCGCGGCTGGTGGTCGGCACCGGCAAGTACAAGGACCTGCAGGAAACCGCGGCGGCCATCGAGGCCTCCGGGGCCGAGATGGTGACGGTGGCGGTGCGGCGGGTGAACCTGTCCGACCCCAAGGCGCCGATGCTGCAGGACCACGTCGATCCGAAGAAGTACACCTACCTGCCCAATACGGCGGGCTGCCATACCGCCAAGGACGCCGTGCGCACGCTGCGCCTGGCGCGCGAGGCCGGCGGTTGGACCCTGGTGAAGCTGGAAGTGCTCGGCCCGCCGCCGCACCTCTACCCCGACATGCCGGCCACCTTCGAGGCCGCCGAGGCGCTGCTCAAGGACGGCTTCGAGGTGATGGTGTACTGCGCCGACGACCCGGTGGCGGCGCGCCGGCTGGAGGAGATGGGTTGCGCCGCCATCATGCCGCTGGGCGCGCCGATCGGCTCCGGGCTGGGGCTGCAGAACCCGGCCATGCTGTCAATCATGATCGAGCAGGCCGGCGTGCCGCTGCTGGTGGATGCCGGGGTCGGCACCGCGTCCGACGCCGCCATCGCCATGGAGATCGGCGCCACCGCGGTGCTGCTGAATTCGGCGATCGCCAATGCGAAGGACCCGGTGCGCATGGCCCGGGCGATGAAGCTCGCGGTCGAGGCCGGCCGGGCGGCCTTCCTGGCCGGGCGGATGCCACGGCGGATGGGCGCGGACCCGTCGAGCCCGCTCACCGGCCTGATCCGTTAGCCGGCTATTCGTCGGCCACGTGGTCGGCCACGTAGGCGCCACGCCGGCCCATCGGCAGGGGCGGGCCGGTGGTGGTGTCCTCGGCGGTCTGCAGTTCCAGCTCCGAATTCAGCTCGCCCCCCAGCAGCACCGCATAGGCCGACATCCAGAACCACATCATCACGCCCACCACCGCGGCCAGCGGCCCATAGGTGGCGTCGTAGTCGGCGATGTGGCCCACATAGAACGAGAACAGCGCCGAGGCCCCCAGCCAGAGCGCCGTGGCGACCAGCGACCCCGGGGTGATCCACTGCCAGCGCGCCTGCGCGCGCGACGGCCCGAAGCGGTAGAGCAGCGACAGGCCGAGCAGCACGAACACCACCAGCACGCCGAACGAGCCGACCTGCACGAGGATGCGCGCATAGGCCGTCAGGCCGACGAAGACGATGACCACGGGCAGCAGCACCAACAGCGCGATCGCCAGGACAACGCCGACGACGGCGCCCAGCGTCATCAGCAGGCCGATGGCCTGGAAGCGCAGGAAGCCGCGCTTCTCGGTTTCCCCATAGGCGAGGTTGAGCGCCGACAGCATCGACTTGGTGCCGGTCGAGCCACCCCATAGCGCCAGCAGCGTGCCGACCAGCAGCGACACGCCCAGTTCGCCGCGCCCGTGCGAGACCAGCGTGTGCACCCGTTCGGCGATCAGCGAATAGGCGGCGGGCGGCAGCAGCTCGCGCAGCACTTCCAGTTGCGGCTCCACGGTGGCCGGGTCGAACACGAGGCCGACGATGGAGATCAGCATCGAGATCGCCGGGAACAGCGCCAGCGTCGCCCAGAAGGCGCAGCCGGCGCCGCTCAGCGAGATCCTGCTGGAGGTCATTCCGCGCCAGATGCGCCACAGCACCTGCTTGCGGCCGGGCCAGGGGATCGCCGCGGGATGGCGGGCGCGACGGCCGAGCCCACGCGCCGCGTCGGGGTGATCGATTCGGCCCTGTGGGGGCTCGGGCTCCGGGCTCGTCATCGCATCCGCCTCGCTGTCCTGCTTCCGCCGCCGCGGCTTGCGGGCAACGCCGGGGCCACGGGGAGGTTCAGTTTCAATATGTTGTACACGCGCAGGAGGAGAGTGCCACCGGGAGTGAAAAACTCCTTGCGTGTGGGGGGGGCACGGTCCTATGTGCGATCCCACGCAGCAACGCACGTGCCTCTGGCCCTCGGGTTACGCAACGACGTCAAGCGTTCTGGCAACGGGTTCCGCGTCCGGGCAACCGGCCGGGGCTTGTGGTGTTTTCGCTGGTTCGTTCGACCGTTTCGCAATCTACGCTCCTCGCCGTGTCTAGGGGGGCGCTTCATCAGAGGGGAGGCCCGGCGCGATGACTCCGAAAATCGCCCGTTTCCTTGCTGAGCAGCAGCCGGCTACGCCGTGTCTGGTGCTGGACGTGGACCGCGTCGAGCGGAACTTCGCGGCGCTGCGCAATGCGTTGCCGCTGGCGCAGATATACTACGCGGTAAAGGCGAATCCCGCACACCCGATCCTCGAGCGCCTGGTGCGCCTGGGCAGCCGTTTCGACGCGGCCAGCTTCGAGGAGATCGAGGCGTGCCTAGCCGCCGGCGCCGTCGCGTCCGCGATCAGCTACGGCAACACGATCAAGAAGGTCTCGGCCATCCGCAACGCGTACGCGGCGGGTGTGGCCATGTTCGCCTTCGATTCGCGCGAGGAACTGGAAAAGCTGGCGCGCCACGCGCCGGGCAGCCGGGTGTATTGCCGCATCCGGGTGGAGAACCACGGCGCGGACTGGCCGCTGTCGCGCAAGTTCGGCACCTCCATCGAGTCGGCCCGCGAACTCATGTTGCTCGCCGGCGAGCTCGGGCTCGACCCGTACGGACTGTCGTTCCATGTCGGCAGCCAGCAGACCACGACGGCGAGCTACGAGGTGGCGATCGGCCAGGTGGCCATGCTGTTCACCGACCTGCGCGACCGCGGCGTGAAGGTGCGCATGGTGAATCTCGGCGGCGGCTTCCCCACCCGCTACCGCGACGAGGTGCCGGGCATCGATGCGTTCGGCAACGCCATCATGCGCGCCATGACCGAGCATTTCGGCAACGACCTGCCCGAGATGGTGATCGAGCCCGGCCGCTTCGTGGTGGCCGATGCCGGCGTGGTCTGCGCCGAGGTGGTGCTGGTGAGCCGCCGCGAGCGCGACGACCCGGTGCGTTGGGTGTATCTCGACATCGGCCGCTTCGGCGGCCTGGCCGAGACCGAGGGCGAATCGATCCGCTACCGCATCACCACGCCTCATGACGGCGGCGAGACGGGACCGGTGGCGATCGCCGGCCCCACCTGCGACGGCGCCGACATCATGTACGAGCGCAGCAACTACCGCCTGCCGATGGCGCTCAGCTGCGGCGACCGGGTCGAGCTGCTGTCCACCGGCGCCTACGTGACCACCTACGCCAGCCAGCGCTTCAACGGCTTCGCGCCGCTCGCCGAACACTATATCTGAGCCCCGCCCGGCGGGCCTCGCCAGCGGCGCTGGACTGAGCTCGCCGCGCCGCTGGAGGAAATCATGGCCGTTCGTTTCGGCGTCGTCGGGTCCGGCTACTGGGCGGAGCAGGTGCACCTGGCCGTGTTGCGCCAGCACCCCGGCGTGCAGCTCATCGGCGTCTGGGGCCGCGACCCCGCCAAGGCGGAGGCCACGGCTGAGTCGGTGGGCACCCGCCCGTTCACCGACCTCGACGCCATGCTGGCCGAAGTCGATGCGGTCAGCTTCGCCGTTCCGCCGGTGGTGCAGGGCGCGCTCGCGCCGCGGGCGGCCCGGGCCGGGGTGCATCTGCTGCTGGAAAAGCCCTTGGCGCTGCAGCCGGCGGCGGCGGCGCAGGTCGTCGAGGCGGTCGAGCAGGCCGGGGTTGCGGCGCTGGTCTACTTCACCCGCCGCTACACACCGGAAATCGAGCAGGCGCTGCCGGCGCTGGCCGCGCAGGGTCCGTGGCAGGACGTGCAGGCCCGCTTCCAGTCGGGCGCGATGCTGCCCGGCACCGCCTTCGAGGGCTCGACCTGGCGGCAGGACAAGGGCGCGCTGTGGGACATCGGGCCGCATGCGCTCTCGGTGCTGCTGCCCATCCTCGGCCCGGTCGCCGAGGCGCTGGCAACCCAGGACGGGCACGTGACCACGCTGTCGCTGCGCCACGCCTCCGGCGCCCGCTCGGCGACCAGGCTGAGCTTGCACAGCGGACCGGACGAGGCCGGCGAGAGCTACCGCTTCACCGCCGGCGCGCGCACGACGACCTACAATCCGCCGCCGACGCAGCGCCAGCCGCCCTTTGCCGCGGCGGTGGGCGAATTGCTGGCCGCCATCGCCGCGCAGCCGCGTCCGCCGCATCGCTGCGGCGTGCGCTTCGGCCTGGAAGTCGTGCAGATCCTCGCCGCCGCCGAACAGGGGCTGCGAACCGGCGCCTGGCAACCGGTGCCCTGAGGGGAGCCGCAAAGTCCGCCGCCATCAGCCGCGCTCGTCGCGCTCCCTGATGAAATCCATGTCCAGCTCAAGGCCGAGCCCGGGCAGGTCGGGGATCTGCATGTAGCCGCCGGCCGGCATCGGGGCGTTGCGGTAGATGCAGTTGGTGATTTCCTCGAACAGGATCAGACGTTCCAGGAACAGCGCGTTCGGCACCGCGCTGACCAGGTGCAGGTGCATGTGCTCCATCGCGTGCGGCGCGAATTTCAGGTTCCAGGCCTGGGTGATCGCAGCCACCTTGAGCGCCTCGGTGTAGCCGCCGACGCGCGTGACATCGACCTGCACGACATCCGCCGCTTCCGCCAGCACCAGGTCGCGCACGCCGAACTTGGTGTATTCGTGCTCGCCGGTCGCCAGCGGAATGTCGGTGCCCCGCTTGAAGCGCGCCAGGCCGGGGATGTCGTCGGCGAACACCGGCTCCTCGAAGAAGAAGATGTCGCACTCGCGCACGTTGTTGGCGAAGTGCACGGCGGTGGCGGCGTCCCAGCAGTTGTTGGCGTCGAGCATGAGCGCGATGTCCGGCCCGATCGCCTCGCGCACCCGGCGGATGCGCCTGAGGTCGCGGTTGGGATTGCGCCCGCCCTCCACGCCGACCTTGAGCTTGATGGCGGTGTAGCCGCGGCCGACCATGCCGGTGGCTTCCTCCACCAGTTCGTCATCGGAATAGGAAGTCCAGCCGCCGCTCGTATAGACCGGCACCTTCGGGTTGGCGCCGCCGAGCAGCCGGTAGAGCGGCTGGCCGAGGATTTTCCCCTTCAGGTCCCACAGCGCGATGTCCACCGCGCTGAGCGCGCAGAACGTCAGCCCCTTGCGCCCGACGCCGCGCAGGTAGTGGAAGAATTCCTGCCAGAGCACCTCGTTTTCCAGCGGATCGCGCCCGATCAGCTTGGGCGCGATGTTGTACTGGATGAGCGACCTGGTCGCCTCGCCGCCGACCTCGTGGTAGGTGACGCCGATGCCCTCGAGGCCCTGGTCGGTGCCGATCCGCACGATGGTGAAGCCGAGCGTCTCCACCTTGCGCGTGGCGTCCGCGAAACCGCCCTTGATGGGCATGGACACCAGGTGGACATCGACGGACGTGATCTTGTGCTGCATGTGAAATCCCGGTTCGGTTCATGTCGGCGCCGCCCCCGGGGCCGCAGCGCCCGGGGACGGCGATGACGGGTCAGACGTAGCGGCCGTTGCCGTCGGAGAGGCCTCATCGCAAATGTTCGCGCCGCAGCGTGAACATGGCAAGGGCGGCGAAGGGCGGGCCGATCGCCACCGCCAGCAGGCCGATCGTGAGGCTGCCGGTTCCGTCGCGAATCCAGCCCATGACGAACGGGCCGACGACGCCGCTGAGGTTGCCGACCGAGTTGATGATGGCCCGCCCGGCGGCGGCGAGGTTCATGCCGAAATTAATCGCGCTGAGCCACAGCACGGAAGGCAGCACGAACACCTGGCCCAGCGGCAGCGCGGCGGCCACCGTGTTCAGCCGGCGATCCTCCTCCAGCCGTGTCGCCAGCAGGGTCTTTGCGTCGGCGCTCAGCCACTCGGCATCTGCCGGCCCGACCTTCATGACGAAGAAGAACACGCCGCCCAGCATCAGCAGCGGCGCCGAGATCACCGCGCCGAGTGCGATCGCGGCCGGCGACAGCCGATGGCTGTAACCGCTTACATGAGACACCAGGAAATCGCCGTCCCGAGTTGCATCCGCCTGCTGAGGATGAGTCTGGCGTGAATTCGATCGGGTCGCCCGACCCCGCACCGAAATGTACCCGGTTGCATCGGTGACATCGGAATGGCAAGCGCATTCCGGCGGGCGCGGAATTCACCATCGACCCGGGCTGGCCTAGTGTGGGCACGGAGGAGATGCCGATGCCGCCCATCGATCTGCCGGCGCTGGCCGCCCTGGTGGCGGACGGCGCGCAACTGGCCCTGCCTCCCGACACCTCGCTGGCGCCGTGCGAACTGGCCCGCGCCCTGGTGCGGCGCGGCGCGCGCGGGCTGCGGCTGCTCGGCGTGCCGGTGTCGGGCTACGCCACCGACCTGCTGATCGGCGCCGGCTGCGTCGCCTCGGTACAGACCAGCGCCGTCACGCTGGGCGAGGCCGGGCAGGCGCCGCGCTTCGTCGACGCGCTGGCGCTCGGCACCGTCGACGTCACCGACTCCACCTGCCCGGCGATCCATAGCGCACTGCAGGCCGCCGAGAAGGGCGTGCCCTTCATGCCGCTGCGCGGCGTGCTGGGCAGCGACATCCTGGCGCACCGGGGGGACTGGAAGGTGATCGCCAACCCGTTCTCCGAAGCCGCCGACCCGATCCTGCTGGTGGCGGCGCTGGCGCCGGAATTCGCCGCCTTCCACGCGGCCTGCGTGGATTCGCACGGCAACGTTTATGTCGGGCGCCGGCGTGAACTGGCCACCATCGCGCATGCCTCCCGCCGCGTGCTGGTGACGGTGGAGCGCATGGTGGAGGGCAACCTGCTGGACGACGAGCGGCTGGCCGCCGGCAGCATCAACGGCGTCTATATCGAGGCGGTGGCCCTCGCGCCGCGCGGCGCCTGGCCGTCGGGGCTGCTGGACGAATACCCACCCGACGCCGAACACCTGGCCGAATATGGCCGGCTGGCGCGCACCGACGACGGGTTCCGCACCTATCTCGACCGCTTCGTGCTGGCCGGCCCGGCAAGGCAGCCCGCATGAACGCCGTCGCTCCCGAGGAACGGCTGATCGCGGCGATCGCCGCCCTCATCCTCGATCCGTCCGCGCCGCCGGCTCGCCACATCGCCGTTGGCGCGGCCTCCCCCATCCCGGCCGCCGCCTGCTGGCTGGTGAAGCATGGCGGGCACGACGTGCGGTTGTCGCTGCTGCACCAGGTGCGCGGCAGCCCGTTCACCGAGGGCTCGCGGGAATTGTTCGACCTGGCGGGCCAGGGACGCATCGACCTGTTCTTCCTCGGCGGCGGGCAGATCGACGGCCAGGCCAACCTGAACCTGGTGGGCACCGGCGAGTGGCCCGGCACCGCCCGGCGCTTCCCCGGCAGCTTCGGCTCCGCCTTCATGTATTTCGCCACGCCGCGCACCATCCTGTTCCGCGAGGAGCACTCCCGCCGCGTGCTGGTGCCGCGGGTGGACACCATCTCCGCCCCGGGCCACTCGCCGCCGGGCGTGTGGCGGCGCGGCACCGCGCAGGCGCTGGTCACCGGCCGTTGCGTGTTCCGCTTCGACGCCCGCCGCGCCCGCTTCACGCTCGCCTCGGTGCATCCGGGCGAAACGCCGCAAAGCGTGCGCATGGCGACCGGGTTCGACTTCGACGGCGACGCCAACGCCCCGACCACGCCCGACCCCAACGCCGCCGCGCTCGCCCTGCTGCGCGGGCCGGTGTGCGAGGCCTTGGCCGAAACCTATCCCACCTTCTGCCGCCGTGTCTGGGGACGCGGCGCCGATGCCGAAAGGACCCAGCCCGCATGACCGCCGCCGGAGCCCTGGCCGGGCTGAAGGTCATCGACCTGACGCGCGTGCTGGGTGGGCCATACTGCACCATGATCCTGTCCGACCACGGTGCCGAGGTGTTCAAGATCGAGCCGCCGCAGGGCGACGAGGTGCGCGACTGGGGGCCGCCGTTCGCCGGCGGCGACGCCAGCTATTTCATCGGCGTCAACCGCAACAAGCGCTCGATCGGGCTGGACCTTTCCCGTCCCGAGGGCCGCGAGGTGCTGCTGCGCCTGCTCGCCGACGCGGATGTGCTGATCGAGAACTTCAAGCCCGGCGGCATGGAGAAATGGGGGCTGGGCTACGCCGACGTGCTGGCGCCGCGATTCCCTGCTCTGGTGCATTGCCGTATTTCCGGCTTCGGCGGCGAAGGTCCGCTCGGCGGGCTAACCGGCTACGACGCCATCGTGCAGGCGATGACCGGATTGATGAGCATCAACGGCGATCCCAGCACCGGGCCGATGCGCATGGGCACGCCGGTGGTGGATCTCGCCACCGGGCTCTATTGCGCCATCGGCATCATGCTGGCGCTGCACGAGCGCAGCCGGTCGGGACGCGGCCAGTTTCTCGACATGGCGCTGTACGATTGCGGCATGGCGCTGCTGCACCCGCAGGCCGCCAACTACTTCCTCAACGGGCAGCGGCCGATGCCGCTGGGCAACCACCACCCGAACCTGGCGCCGTACGAGAAATACGCCACCCGCACCGGCGAGATCTTTGTCGCCTGCGGCAATGACGGGCAGTTCCGCAAGCTCTGCGAACTCGCCGGCCGGCCCGCACTGGCCGCCGATCCGCGCTTTCTCACCAACGCCGACCGGCTGGCCCACCGGGGGGCGATGATCACCGAATTCGAGGCCGCCTTCGCCGCGGAGGACGGCAGGGCGTTGGCCGAGAAGCTGCTGCGCGCCGGCGTGCCGGTGGGTCCGGTGCTGGCAGTGGACGAGGCGCTTGCCGCGCCGCAGACCGGCGTGCGCGGGATGGTGACCGACCTGCACGGCTATCGCGGCCTGGGAACGCCGATCAAGCTGTCGCGCACCCCCGGCGGTCCGCGCCGCAAGCCGCCGCGGTTCGGCCAGGACGGCGAGGCGGTGCTCGCGGCCCACGGCTTCACCGCCGAAGAAGTCACGGCCCTGAAGCAGGGCGGCATCCTGCACACCGTACGGCGGAAATAACGACCCGTTCGTTCAGAGCCTTCGCCGGCTTCAACCCGCAAGCACCGCACGCAACACGACCGCGCGAGCACAGGTGTATCTTCGGTAATTGGTGCACGTAGCCACCAATGTCCCGATCGGGTGTGCAGGCGAAGGGGAACGAACGTGTCGCGCAAGCTGACCGCGGAGTTTTTCGGAACCTGTTGGCTGGTGCTGGGAGGTTACGGAAGCGCCGGACGGGTACGCGCCGCCATGGCGATCGCGCCGGAGGAAGCGCTGGCGCCGGCGACCGCGCGCGAGCCGCGCTGAACGGGCCGCGCGGTTAAGCTTCCGACTGTTCGCCGTTCGCCACCGCCTC
>CAIMEK010000154.1 GCA_903839965.1 uncultured Acetobacteraceae bacterium
GCCGGCACCGGCGAGGTCGATCCTGGCGGCAAGGACGGTGCGGCCGGTGCGACCGGCCTGGCCGAGCCGAACGGGCTGGCCCTGTCGCCCGACCAGACCCGGTGGTTTGTCACCGATGTCGCCGATCACCGGGTGCGGGTCGTGGATCTGGCCGCGGGCACGATCGCCACTTTCGCCGGCACCGGCGAGGGCCTCCATGCCGGGGATGGCGGCCCGGGCCGGCAAGCAGCGATCTTCGGCGCGCGGGCGGTGGCTGTGGGGGCGGACGGGGCGGTGTTCATTCTGGAACGGCAGGGCGGCACCCTGCGGCGGGTCGATCCGGCAAGCGGGATCATCGCAACGATTGCCGGCACCGGCGCGCGCGGCTACGGCGGGGATGACGGGGCGGCGATCGAGGCGGTGTTCGACCGGCCGAAGGAACTCGCGCTGACACCTTCCGGCGACGTGCTGGTCGTGGACACGGAGAACCATGCCATCCGGCTGGTGGATCTACGCCACGGCCGGGTGAGCACGATCGTCGGCAACGGCATTGCGGGCTACTCCGGCGAGACTGTACCAGCGTTGTCGGCCTGCCTGGCGCGCCCGCACGGTGCGGCGGTCGGGCCGGACGGGGCGATCTATATCGGCGATTCCGAGAACCACCGGGTGCGGCGGGTCACGCCGGTCGCGGCTGGCTAGAGCGGTTCCAATCAGACCGCCTTTGGGCTGATTGGTAAAACTGCTCGATAAACCAGACACCGAGAGCGGTTTTATTGTCCGCGCTTTCGGACGAATGACCTGAAACCGCTCTAGACGTCTACCACGATGTAGTCGTTCTCGACGCTGACCTGCACCGTTTCGGCGACATAGGGATCTTCGACGCGTTCGCCGGAAGCGCCTTCCGGTGCCATGAGCGTGTCGCCATGTGCGACCTCCACCGGATAGGCGCGCACCTGCACGCGGGCGGGCTCGCACCAGGACTGGCCGGTGCGGATATCGAATTCCCAGCCATGCCAGGGGCAGCGTATGATCTCGCCCTGGCGGGTGAAGCTGTACTTGCCGGGGTCGGTGGATTGCACCAGGCCGGTGATCACGCCGTCGCACAGGCTGCCACCCTGGTGCGGGCAGCGGTTCAGCAGGCCGAAGTACTCGCCCTCCAGATTGAAGATGACGATCGGCCGGCCGCGGACGGTGACCAGCTTCTTTCCGCCGGGGGGGATGTCGCTGACGGGGGCGACGACGTGCTTGCTCATGCGCTGTGGTCCGTTCCTGTGGGCGTCTTCCGTCGCCCTTGATACAGGCACGAGCTTAGCCCGGCAGGTCCGATTAAACGAGTGGGGGTCCGCTTGACCGCAACCGGAAGCCAGACCATCGTTTTCGCCACGAAAGCCGGACCGAACCGGCGCGTGTTGCAGGGGAACGCCAATGCTTCGGGCTACCGCCATTCGATCGCTCGCCACGCTTGCCGCCATGCTGTGCGTGCCGGTCCTTCTGGCCGCCGGCCCGGTTGCCACGGCATCTGCCGCCGACATGGTCGCGCCCTGCGCCAGCCCGCGGCAGATGGAGGGGTTCAGGACCTGCGCCGACGTGGCCAAGGCCGAGCAGGAAGGCGCGCTGGTGTTCTATTGCCACGAGAACGAGGCCGGCACGGCGGCGATCGCCGACGCGTTCGGCAAGGCGTTCCCGAAGATCAAGACCAGCTATGTGCGCGCGCAAACCGGCGCGCTCTACACCAAGATCCTGGCGGAACGCTCCGCCGGCCGGTTCGACTGCGACGTCATGCAGCTTTCCGACGTCGCCCCCGCGCTCGACTTCCAGAAGCGCGGCGGCTACGAGCGCTACATCTCGACGCAGATCGACGCCTACAAGCCCGACTACCTCAGCAATCCGACCGGCTATTTCTTCTCCACCGGAGTCACCTTCGCCGGGCTGGGCTACAACAAGGCCAAGGTGAAGCCCGAGGACGCGCCGAAGACCTGGAAGGACCTGCTCAACCCGGCCTTCCGCAATGCGATGAGCGCCAAGATCGTCTCCTCCGGCACGCAGTTCGTGCAGTGGTACGAGTTGCGCAAGATCTACGGCGACGGCTTCTGGAAGGAGTTCGCCAAGCAGCGCCCGCACGCGTTTGACTCCCGCGTGCAGTTGTTCGACCGTCTGGCCAAGGGCGACGACAAGGTGTGCGCCTGCGCCGAATACGGCGCCTACGTGCTCTACAAGGACAAGGCGCCGGACATCGTGTTCGTCGCTCCGCCCGAGGGCCTCACCGGCACGCCGCTGCTGGTCGGCGCGATCAACCGCGCGCCGCATCCGGAATGTGCCAAGTTGTTCGTGGACTGGGCGATGTCGGTGCGCGGGCAGAAATTCTACCAGGACGAGCCGAACCTCATCTACGGCTCGCTGCGCTCCGACGCGCCGCCGATGCCCACCGGCATGCGCCTGAGCGACTTCAAGCTGCTGATGCCGACGCCGGCCGAGTTCGACGACTACCTCGCCAGCCACGACGCCTTCGTCAAGGAATGGAACGCGATGCTCGGCCTCTGAGCCGCCGCGATGAAGCTGTCACTGCCGCGCACCGGACCGTCCGGACAGGCGATCGCTGGGCTCGCGGTCGCGGCGGTGACCGCCGTGCTCGTGCTCTACCCGATCTTCTTCCTGCTGCAGGCATCCTTCGACGTCGGCGACCCCGAGGCGCGCCCGCCCACGGCCTACGGCCTGGGCAACTACGAAGCGATGTTCGACTACACGCAGATCCTGCTCAACACCGTCACGGTCTCGCTGGTCGCGACCGTGATGGCGTTGATCCTGGGCTTCGCCTCGGGCTGGATGCTCACCCGCACCAACGTTCCGGGCCGGCGCACCCTGGAGCAGTTGATGGCGGTGCCGTACTACGTCACGCCGCTGCTCGGCGCCTTCGCCTGGAGCCTTTTGGGGGCACCGGAAAGCGGCTTCATCAACCAGGCCTGGCGCGCCGCCGGCGGCACCGGCGCATTGATCGACATGGTGACGCCGGCGGGCATCGCCTGGGTGATGGCGCTGTTCGAGGGCTCGGTCGCCTTCGTAATGATCGGCGCGGTGATGAAGTCGATGGATCCGGCGCTGGAGGAAGCCTCGCAGGTCATGGGCGGCGGCCGCATGCGCACCATGCTGACCATCACGCTGCCGCTGGTCGCTCCCGGCGTGCTCGGCGCCGCCATCTTCGTGTTCGCCGAAATGCTCGGCTCGTTCTCGGCGGCGCTGGTGCTCGGCCAGCCCAACCGCTTCTACGTGGTCACCACCGCCATCTACCAGCTGGTCCAGCAGTACCCGCCGCGCATTCCGCTGGCGGCCGCCATGGGCACGTCGCTGTTCGCGGTGATGTTCGTCATGCTGTTCCTCTACCGCCGCATCATCACCTCGCGCAGCTACGTCACCATCAGCGGCAAGGCGTTCCGCCCGCGGGTGATGGACGTGGGCGCGTTGCGCTGGGTGCTGTTCGCGGTGTGCGTCAGCTACATCCTGGTCTCGGTGGTGTTGCCGATGCTCACGCTGGCCTACGCCTCGGTGCAGAAACTCGCCGTCGCCTTCCCCGCCGCCAGCAACTTCACGCTGGAGAACTACCGCGCGGCGCTGAACATGAACGCGGTGCGCTCGGCGTTGAGCAACTCGCTGATCCTCGGCGTTGCCACCGCCAGCATCGGCGTGGTGCTGATGGGGCTGCTGTCGTGGATCATCTACCGCTCCCGCCTGCCTGGTGCCGGCTTGCTGGAATACGTCGTCATGTTTCCCCAGGCGGTGCCGCGGCTGGTGTTCGCCTTCGGCATGATGTGGGCTTGGCTGGTGTTTCCCATCCCGATCTACGGCACGCTGTGGCTGCTGCTGATCGCCTATCTCACCGTGTTCCTGCCGCTCGGCGTGCGCACCATCTCCAGCGTCATGGTGCAGATCGACCGCAGCCTGGAGGAATGCGCCGAGATGTGCGGCGCGCCCTGGGCCTATCGCATCCGCACCATCACCATGCCGCTGCTGCGGCCCGGGCTGGTGGCCGCCTGGCTGCTGCTGTTCATCGCCAGCGTGCGCGAACTCGGCGCGTCCATCCTGCTGATGGGGCCGAACTCCAAGGTGCTCACGCCGGCCATCGTCGAATCCTGGTTCGCCACCAGTTCGGAACTGACCGCCGCCATGGCGCTGATGCAGACCGCGGTGGTCGCGGTCGCCATGGCGATCTTCGTGGCCATCACGCGCCGCGCCGCGCAGATCGGAGGCGACTGACATGACCGAGGCAACCCATATCGAGGTTGAACGGCTGGACATCCGCTACGGATCGGTGCTCGCCGTGTCGGGCGTCAGTTTCGAAGTGCGCCATGGCGAACAGCTCACCCTGCTCGGCCCATCGGGCTGCGGCAAGACCACCACGCTGCGCGCCATCGCCGGGCTGGAACGCCCGAGCGCCGGCACCATCCGCATCGCCGGGAAGGTCGTCTATTCCTCCACGGAAGGCATCAACATTCCGGCGGAACAGCGCGGCCTGTCGATGGTGTTCCAGTCGTACGCGATCTGGCCGCATATGACGGTGTTCGACAAC
>CAIMEK010000155.1 GCA_903839965.1 uncultured Acetobacteraceae bacterium
ACCGTGCCGATGCTGGATCGCGCTTTGCGCGCCGTGCGCGACGTGACCGCGGCTGGCGGGCGCGTGCTGTTCGTCGGCACCAAGCGCGCCGCGGCCGAATACGTCGCCGACAGCGCCAAGCGGTGCGGCCAGTACTACGTCAACCACCGCTGGCTCGGCGGCATGCTGACCAACTGGAAAACCATCACCGGCAGCATCAAGCGGCTGCGCCAGATCGACGACATGCTCGGCGGCGATACCCAGGGCCTCACCAAGAAGGAGGTGCTGGACATCACCCGCGACCGCGAGAAGCTGGAGCGCGCGCTGGGCGGCATCAAGGAAATGGGCGGGTTGCCCGACATCCTGTTCATCATCGACACCAACAAGGAAAAGCTGGCCGTCGAGGAAGCCACCAAGCTCGGCATCCCGGTGGTCGCCGTGCTCGACAGCAACTCCGATCCCACCGGCGTCACCTACCCGGTGCCCGGCAACGACGACGCCATCCGCGCCATTACGCTATACTGCGACCTCATCGCCGGCGCGGTGCTGGACGGCATCTCGGCCGAGATGGCGGCATCCGGACGCGACATCGGCGCCGCCGAGCAGCTGCCCCCCGAAGTGATCCCCGAGCCGGAGCCCGCCCCGACCGCTGTCGCCGGCGCCTGAAGCACGAACACAGGAGACACGACCATGGCCGACATCACACCGGCACTGGTGAAAGATCTGCGCGACCTGACCGGCGCCGGGTTTTCCGACTGCAAGAAGGCGCTGACCGAATCGGGCGGCGAGATGGAGGCGGCAGTCGACTGGCTGCGCAAGAAGGGCCTTTCGGCGGCCGCCAAGAAGTCCGGGCGCGTTGCCGCCGAGGGGCTGATCGGCGTCGCCTCGGGGCCGAACGTGGCCGCCATGGTGGAGGTCAACGCCGAAACCGACTTCGTCGCCCGCAACGTGACCTTCCAGGACTTCGTCGCCGAGGTGGCGAAGGTGGCGCTGGCGGTCGGCGAGGATCTCGAGGCGATCAAGGCCGCGCCGTATCCCGGCGCCGCCCGCACGGTGGCCGAGCAGCTTACCTACCTGGTGTCCACCATCGGCGAGAACATGAACCTGCGGCGCGCCCGCGTGCTCAAGGTCGGCCGCGGCGCGGTCGCCACCTATGTGCACTCCGCGGTGCGGCCCGGGCTGGGCAAGATCGGCGTGCTGGTCGCCGTCGAAGGCGAGTCCGAGCTGGAGGCGCTGGAGAGGCTGGGCCACCAGGTCGGCATGCACGTCGCCGCCGCCCGCCCCGATGCGCTCGATGTCGATGCCGTCGACCCGGCAGCGCTGGAGCGCGAGAAGGCGGTGCTCGCCGACCAGGCGCGCGTCTCCGGCAAGCCCGAGGCGATCATCGAGAAAATGGTCGAGGGTCGCATCCGCAAGTACTACGAGGAAGTGGTGCTGCTGGAGCAGGTCTGGGTGCATGACGGCGAAAGCCGGGTGCGCGCGGTTGCTGCCAAGGCCGGCGTCAAGCTCACGGGCTTTGCCCGCTTTCAGCTCGGCGAAGGCATCCAGAAGCAGGAGACCGACTTCGCCGCCGAGGTTGCTGCCGTCGCCGGCGGCTGAACCGCCCGAG
>CAIMEK010000156.1 GCA_903839965.1 uncultured Acetobacteraceae bacterium
CAGCGGCCAGCGCGGCGATGTTGGGTAGGGTTGGGTTGCAACACGCAACTCTACCCCGAGGACCACCGCCATGTGCCCTGGCGAGCTAGGCCGTCTTTGACGAGACGCGCCGCATAGAGCTCGACGAGCTGTCCGTGGGGCCACGCTTCAGGCGCCGGAACAGTCGGCTCCGGTCCAAGTATTCTGCCGCAACCATCATCCCGTTCTCCGCTGTTGAGAGCGGAGGCACAGGACAGACTATGCCGAGCCGATCATATACCAATCACGACGAATCCTGGGGGAAACGAGCCCACTCGGCATAGTCCGGCGGGCGGCATAAACGGCCAAGCTGAACGACCTCGATCCGCGCGCCTGGCTCGCCAATGTGCTCGGCAGAATCGGCGTTCATTCCGCCACTCGCCAGATGCGCACAGCCGGATGATCGCTGTCATCCCGCAGTCAGGGGCCAGGCACTTCGCGCGGCACGGCCGGCTGCGCATCCTTGCCTTATACCTTCGCCCACATGCTGGCGTCGTGGGGCAGCCCGGGCCATCACGACCGGCAGATCACTCCGGTAATGCAACGTTTTATCGACCTGATGTATGGCAGCGCGTCCGGGATGCAATGGTGTTCATGGCTCCCCTGGCCCGCAACTTCCGGCGACCGCGCGCCGCCCTTGGTTGTCGGATCGTTCATTGCCGGGACAGCCGCGCTTTGGTATGCCTTCATCGTCAAGCGCCCCGTGAGCCGGATCGGGCCGGAGCGCATGGCACAGCCGGAGCCGGTGCAGCCAGCGGTGCCAGGGCTGGATCCCATGTACCGTCGAGGCGGGGAGATATGATGGGCAAGACCATTGTCGAGAAGATCCTGGGCCGCGCCGCAGGGGGAGAGGACCTTGCCCCGGGCGATATCGCCGTAGTGGACATCGATCTGACGGTCCTGATCGATACCGATTTTTTTCCCTCGAACTGGCGGAATGTCACCAAGGTTGCCAATCCGGACAAGGTCGTCGTCGTATACGACCACAGGATGCCGGCTCCGGACCGCGAGACCGCGGAAGCCCATGTCGCGGGACGAAATTTTGTCAGGCGGTTCGGCATCAAACGCATGCATGACGTCGGCCGGGACCAGGGCATCAGCCATGTCGTGGTCGCCGACAATGCCTACGCCCTTCCCGGAACGATCATGGTCTGCGAGGACTCGCATACCTGCAGCGCCGGGGCTTTCAACTGCGCCGGGCGGGGCATCGGCGGCCCGGACATGATCTATTGCATCACCACCGGCAAGACCTGGTTCCGCGTCGGCGAAACGATCCGCTACGATCTCACGGGCAGGCTGCGGCCCGCCGTTTCGACCAAGGACGTGTTCCTGCATATGGCGGGCCGGTTCGGCGATCACACCAACCAGAACCTCGAATTCGGCGGCGGCGGGCTGAGGCATCTCGGCATGGATGCCCGGCGTACGCTGACCACCATGGCTGCCGAACTGAGTGCGGAGTTCGCCATCTTCGATCCCGACGACGTCCTGCTCGATTATGTGCGGCAGCGGAATCCGACGGCTGTCTTCGAGCCCGTCTACCCCGATGCCGATGCCGGCTACCTGGAACGTCGCGGCATCGCGCTCGGGGAAATCGAGCCCATGCTGGCGCTGCCGGATGCGATGGTGAACAACACGATTCCCCTTGGGGAGGCGGCACGCGAGCAGATTCAGCAGGCTTTCATCGGCTCCTGTGCGAACGGAACCCTGGACGATCTGGCGGTGGCGGCGAAAGTCGTGGGCGGGCGGAGGATCGCCTCCGGCGTGCGGCTGATCGTGACACCCGGGTCGGAGAGGATCCATCGGGAGGCGCTCAAGGCCGGCTACGTTTCCGCGCTGATGGAGGCCGGGGCGATCGTCACCAACGCCACCTGCGGGGCCTGCGCCGGCGGCCATCTCGGGGTGCTGGGGCCCAACGAGACCTGCATCACGTCGAGCACCCGCAACTACAAGGGCCGCATGGGCGATCCAAGCGCACGCATTTTCATGGCGTCGACGGCCACCGTGGCGGCCTCCGCCGTGACCGGTGTCATCACGCATCCCGGTGAATTCCTGAGCGAGGTCGTCGCATGATTGCCGGTCGGGTCTGGAAGTTCGGCGACAACATCAGCACGGACCTGATGTTGCCGCGGCCCTTCATGCTGCGACCGCCGGAAGAGCAGAAGCTCGCGGTGTTCGCCGCGACCCGGCCGGACTGGGTCGCACAGGTGCGCTCCGGCGACATCATGGTGGCGGGCCGGAATTTCGGCACGGGCTCCGCCCGCCCCGCGGCGCGGTCGCTTCGCAACCTCGGCCTCGGTGGCCTCCTCGCCGAGTCGATCAATGGGCTGTTTCTCCGCAATTGCGTGAACTTTGGCTTCCTTGCCATGGAATGCCCGGGCGTTTCCGAGGCCTTCGAGGAGGGGCAGTCCGCGGAGGTCTTCCTTGACGATTTCACCGTGCTCAACCGGGAAACCGGCGTGCGGCTCAAGGGTGTCCCGATCCCGGGGGCGCTCCTGGAGTTGATGCAGGGCGGGGGAGTTTTCCCGATCCTCGAAGCGAGGGGATTGATCGAGCCGCTCCCGCCGCACTGACGAGAATCCCTGCAACGGCCGGTGGCGTGACGCGGCCCGACACCGCCCCGATCGGCTGCCCGCTGAGCCGAACGTCGCGCTCATCGAGTACTGTTTGATTCTTCCTTCGCCGTGTCATACCGGCAGCCCTTCGGGTTCACCGGTATGTTTCATGTTTTGGGCGCGGCCGCCCCACCAACCCCGCGCGCGATACCACCGGCCCGCCTCGATGGACGAGTCATCGAGGCGGGCCGGTGGTATCAGTTCCCGATTGCTTCGAGCGCCGACAGAACCGCGTCGCCCATCTCCCGGGTCGAAACCGGCTTGACGCCCGGCTCGGCGATATCGGCCGTGCGCACGCCACCGGCCAGGACCTGCCCCACGGCACGCTCCAGCAGCGCCGCATCCTCCGGCCGCTTCAGCGTCAGGCGGAGAAGCATAGCGACGCTGAGGATCGAGGCGAGCGGATTTGCGATGTCCTTGCCGGCGATGTCGGGCGCACAGCCGTGGACAGGTTCATAAAGCGCCTTTGACCGGCCTGCCGCATTCGCCGCGCCCAACGATGCGGATGGCAGCATGCCAAGCGAACCGGACACCATCGCGGCGCAATCGGAGAGGATGTCACCGAAGATGTTGCTGGTGACAACGACATCGAACTGCGCAGGAGCACGCACGATCTGCATGGCGCAGTTGTCGACATACATGTGGCTCAGTTCGATGTCGGGGAATTCGGCGTCGTGCAGGGCCTGGACTTCCTCGCGCCAGAGGGCGCTGGTTTCGAGCACGTTTGCCTTGTCGACCGAGCAGACCATTCGGCGACGGCCCCTGGCCAGTTCGAAGGCCATGCGGGCGATGTCGCGGATTTCGTTGGTGGTGTAGGTCTCGGTGTTGAACCCGCGCCGTTGGCCGTCGGGGAGGGTTTCGATCCCACGCGGGCGGCCGAAATAGATGCCGTGCGTCAGTTCACGCACGATAATGAAATCCAGCCCGTTCAGCACACGGGCCTTCAGCGGCGATGTCTCCGCGAGAGCCGGCCACGCGAAGATCGGCCGCAGATTGGCGAACAGGTTGAACCCCCGACGCAGCGACAGCAAGCCGCCGGCCTGGCGCACGTCCTGGGGTACGTTCCCAATTCCGGGCCCCCCCTCCGCGCCGAACAGGATCGCATCCGATGCATCAACCGCCTCGCGGGTGTCGGGAGGAATGAGGTGTCCGGTTGCCTCGTACGCGTCGGCCCCGAATTCGGCATCGCGGAGGATGAGGGGGATGCTCCGCTTCGCGGCGAACCAGCAAAGGATCCTTCGCCCCTCCGCGGTCACCTCCGGTCCGATGCCCTCGCCGCCAATCACCGCAATCGTCACCGCGGCTGTCGAATTACTCATGCCTCTGCTCCGTCGAAAAAGTTTCGATGCGCATGGCCATGCGCCCGAACGGCCGTGCCCTACAGTATCGCAAAGCGCATCATACGTCTCGAAAGACTGCCCGATCGCCGGGGTCGGCACCGATTGTATGGCGCGGGGCGCTCCGGAACAATGTCGGTTGGGCAGCGAGCCATCGTGTTTCACGATGGTTATGAGGTTCGGGCCCGAAGATCGTCCACGAGCAAACGGGCGGCTTGGGGCAGGGCCGCATAGGCCCGCATTCCCAGGACGAGGGACCGCTGCGCCCACGGTTCCATCAGCGGAACGCTGACGAGGCGTCCATGGCTCATGCGGTTGCTCATGACCTCCAGAGGCGCGACTGCAACCCCAAGCCTCGCCTCGACCAGACGGGACATCGCGTCGAAGCCGTTGACCCTGACGCGCACGTTGAGCTGCCGCCCCAGGGCGGCAGCCGCCCTGATGCACAAGGTATCGATCGACGTGCCCTTCTCGAGACACACGAATTCGTACTCGATCAGATCGGCGAAGCGGACACTTTCGTACCTGGCCAGCGGGTGATCCGCCGTCATGAGCGCGGCCAGATGATCATCCCGATACGGAATGATTTGCAGTTCCGGGGTACGCAAAACCTCGCCGAATATGCCGATGTCCGCGCGGTTCTCTGAGACCGCCTGGATGATGTCCGCGCTGCTGCTTTCCTGCAGATCAACCTTCACTCCCGGATGGGCGAGCAGGAACGCGCTGAGGTCGTTCGCGAGCGTCTCCAGGATGGCGGACCGGTTGGCAAAGAGGCGGATGTGGCCGCGGGTGCCGTGGCGGTAACCGGTCATCTCCATTTCGAGCTGAAACAGGTGCCCCAGCACAGCGCGCGCATGGTCAAGCAGCGCAAAGCCGGCAGGTGTCGGGTCCAGTCCCTTGGAATGGCGAAGGAACAGTTCGACATGAAGGACCTTTTCCAGGTCCGAAATGCGTCGGCTTACGGCCGAAGCGGCAATGTTACTTTTCTCGGCGGCCTTTGCGATGCTTTTTTCTTCCATAACCGTGACGAACAATTGCAGCGTCAAATTGTCGATGTGGATGTTCATCAGCGTTAACCCCGCAGCACAAAGCACCCCTCGCCCGCTGAGCCGGCCGGCCCGACGCTGGCAAGGTCGCATTATGCCACAAGTTGCTTGCCGTTGACCTACCCTGCCCGCCGGCGCCAGGCACGGCCATGCGAGGGAAGATCCGGCAAGCGCCGGCCGACTGCAAGTGCGGTCGGCCGGTGGGCTAATCGAAAACCGTTAGCTGGACGGAAACCTAGGGCGTTTTGCCGGCGCTGGCCGCATCCAAAGTAAATCTGGGCAGTACAGTGCCATCCGGCATTGTGCTGTAGACCATCCGAACCGGTGCGCCTATCCAACTCTGGGCAGGGGTTTCCCCTTCAAGGTTCGAGGCCATGAAAGGCCCTTCGGCCAGCTTGACGGCCACTACATTATACGGTTCCGGATAGGCAGCGAGATAGGTGCGGTGGTACACGACCCAGGAAACGATCGTGCCGCGCCCGGAAATCGGCTGCCACTCCAGATTGGACGACAGGCAATGCGGGCACACTGGCCCAGGTGGGTATTGCATCTCGCCGCAGTCCAGGCAGCGCTGCAACCGCATGGTACCTTCGCGGATGCTCGCCCACATCGGACCATCATACAGCCCCATGACGGCTGGAGGAGTGCGGACCGCTTCGACAACGTCAGTCATAGTACGGTCTCCTATCGGCTGTAGACGATCGATACGGCATTACCGCAGACATCCGACGTATAGTGAGCGTGACGGCAGTTCGGCACCTGCCGCTCGCCACATTCACCACGCAATTGCCGGACGCATTCGATCTGGTGCGCCCAGCCCTGCATGTAAGTTTCCGACAAGTGGCCGCCGCTGGTATTGATGGGCAGCTTACCGCCGGGTCCGATGCCCTGCTCACGGAAAAAGCGCCTGACTTCGCCGACCTTGCAGTACCCGTAGCCTTCGAGTGCCAGCGGCACGTGTACTGAGAAACTGTCATATACCTGCAGCATGTCCATGTCGGCCGGACCGAAGCCTGCCATCTCGTAGGCCTGGCGTGCGCAATCCTCCTGCGCCGGCCGGTAGTACTCGGTCAGGCGCGGCTCCAGGCTGGTCGCCCCCTGGTTTAGGTCGCGACGACCAAAACCCTGAATGTAGACGGGCGGTTTGCCGAGCCTGGCTGCCCGCTCGGCGGTGGTCACGATCAGCGCCACGCCGCCGTCATTGATCTGGCAATAGTCGAAAAGCCGCAGCGGTTCGCAGATATATGGAGCGTTGCGATAGTCGTCGAGCGTGATGCGTTTTCTCTGTATGGCATTCGGATTCATCGACGACCATGCACGCTGCGCCACCGCGACATAGCCGAGATCGTCTCCCTCGAAACCCCGGGCGTGCTTCCATGCCTGAAACGTCAGAGCATACAACGCCCCTTGCGACGTCAGTCCCCATGGCGCGTGATAGACGTAGGACAGGAACGCGTCGCCGCCCATCGCCTGAGGGCCGCCGTACTGGATTTTCGCCGAACGCTGGTCATTGCCGTAGACGAGCGCGATGGTTTCCGCTATTCCCGACTCAACTGCCGTGATCGCCTTGATCACCGAGAGGACGGCGTCCGCCTGGTCGCCCCAGCGAGGGTCGATGCCCAGCACCTCCGACAGTCGTTCATAAGCGGTCGCCGGTCCTGCAATCAGCCCGTCGATATCGTCTCGTTTCAGGCCTGAATCGGCGAGTGCCTCGCGAAACGCGATTGCGCCATAACCATAGCCGTCACTCGGCTTCTCGCCGGCGCGCGTGCGCTTCCAGTCGCCGACCCAATCCGAATGTCCGACCCCGACAATTGCCGCGGCACGTGAAAGCCGTGACGATGCAGGCCGCCCGGCATTCACAAAGGGGTTCGCGCTACCACTCATGACAAGACTCCCTGAATTTCCATCATCCGCCAGCTTTCCAGCAGATATTCCGAGCAGCTCATGCAGCACCCACTCCCTGGGGTTCGTCGACAAGAGGTGGACAAACCGATGATTGACGCGCTGCCAGGAGCAGCGGTCAGAGAGTTGAAAGTCGTTTTTGATTAATAACGCAACCGGCCAACAGCGGCAACAGGTTGCATGGTGCAGTTGTCGCCCTACAAGTTTGGCTACCATGCAATCGCGTTTCGGCACCGAGCCATCGCGATTCGCGATGGGTGTTGCGCCGGCCCGCTTGTTCGATGTGTCCTCATTTCGACTTGCATATTCATGCCCTGCATGCGACAGGTTGCTCAGGTGAAGATTGAGATATAACCGGACTGCATGCTGCCTGCCACCGTGCCAGCTGTCCCTCTTTTTTCGATTGCGCCAGTCGCGCCGCGGCTTTGTCGATACCGGATCGAGCAGTTATGCCGGCAACCTGTTACGCTGCCTTGCACGCCCATGCGGACTGAACGAGCGAGGCGGGAGGATTCGAAGGGAATAGCCGTATGAAACCGCTCGAAGGGATCAGGGTAATCGAAATCTATGGTCCCGATGCCGCGCTCGCGCTGCGCCTCGCGGGCTCGCTGACTGGCCGCATTCTTGCCGATCTCGGGGCGCAGGTTTCATTTGGAGAACCGCCGGAAGGGGATGTGCTCCGGCGCGTGCCGCCGTTCACGGCGGGTGGGGGTAGCGCTACCTTCGCCTTCCTGAGCGCGGGCAAGCACGCCATCCGGCTGCCCGACGATCCCGCTCAGCTGATCGCCGCACATGATGGCGCGATCATCGATGCCGGTGGCTTTGCCCGGTGGTGCGGACAGGCCGCACCACCGGCAATGGCCGTGCTGTCGATGGCCTCGCACGGTGCGCACGCCTCGGAATTCACTGTCCTGGCACTCAGTGGCGTGCTCGATATCGTCGGCGATCCCGAGCGCGAACCGTTGCGGCTGGGCGGACACCAGGCCGCCTACAGCGCCGGGTTGTCGGCCTTCACCGGGCTGCTGGCGGCGCTCTGTCTCGCCCGTGCCGGCGCCGGCGCGCCCCGGACGGTGCACGTCAACCTTCTGGACACACTGCTCTGGATCAACTGGAAAAGCGTGATTGCGGGCCAGGTTGCCGCCAACAGCCCCTCCCGTCAGGGGCGGGCAGCGGAGTGGCAGGTCCTGGGCTGCGCGGATGGGTGGCTGGCGCTGGTGTACCAGGTGACGGACTGGCCAGCGCTCTGCGACCTGGTGGGCGATCCCCGACTGCGTGAGGAGCGCTTCGCGACCGTCGCGGCGCGGCGCGAGAACGGGCGCGAACTGGCGGCGCTGATCGAGGCGGGGCTGTCGCACCATACACGTGACGAGATCCGCTCGCTCGCCCTTGCCAGGCGTTTGCCGCTTGGTCCGGTCTGGAGCCCCGCTGAACTGTTGCAAGACAGGCACTATCTATCGCGCGGCGTGTTTTTTCCGGCAATCATGCCGGAAGGTGCGGCCGGCATGATGCCGTCCCTGCCGGTGGTCTGGAATGGCGCACGCTTCGCACCCGGGCCGGTTCCCGCACTCGCGACGGTGCAGCATGCGTAAGCCGCTCGATGGGTGCCGGATCGTCGATTTCGGCATCATCACGGCCGGCGCTGCGACGTCGGCCCTGCTCGCCGACCTTGGCGCCGACGTGATCAAGATCGAATCACCGACCTATCGCGACCCGTTCCGCGCCTGGTCATCGGGCTCCATGTCGCTCGACGGTGGCCCGGAATGCCCGGCGTTTTTCCGCAGCAACAATCGTGGCAAGCGCGGCATCAGCATTGACCTCAAGCAACCCAGGGGACGCGAGGCGGTGCTGCGCCTGGTGGGGCGCAGCCACGTCGTGCTCGACAATTTCAGCCGGGGCGTGCTGGAGCGGCTCGGGCTCGATGCCGAGACGATGCGTCGCGCAAATCCCGACATCATTTTGCTCTCCATCTCGGGCCAGGGCGCGGCCGGCCCGGATGCCAAACAAATCTCATACGGCAGCACACTGGAAGCAGTGGGCGGGCTCGCTTGGCTCACCGGCTATGCCGGCGGGCCGCCCGTGGTGAGCGGGCGGGAGCTGAACTACCCCGATCAGATCGTCTCCCTGTTCGCCGCCGGGGTGGTTCTCGCGGCATGGCTCCAGCGGCAGGGCGGTGGCACGGGCGGCGCCGCCCTCGATGTCTGCCAACGCGAGCTGACCAGTTTTCTGGTGGGCGAGGCGTTCCTGGCGGCAGAAGAGGGCGAAGCACCGGCGAGGTCCGGTAACGCGGCGCCGGAGTTCGCGGTGCAGGGCTGCTATCGGAGCGGCGAGGGGCTTTGGGTCGCCGTGACGGTTGAGGAGGCCGCGCTGCATGCGCTTGGCGCCCTTCTGGGCACTGCCGATGACGCAGCTCCAGCAACGCTCGACGCCGCGCTGGCGGCGTGGATGAGCGGCGCGGACGCGGCCACGCGCGTGGCCGCGCTCTCCGCGAGCGGTATCGCGGCGGCGGCGGTCCGCAGTGGCGGCGATCTTGCCGCTGGAGGGGCATCATCCTGGGACCATGCCTTTGGCGTCACACCGGAGGGGGCGTTGATCAAGGCTTTGCCGTTCCGGATCGATCCGGCGCCCTTTGCGATGGCCCGCGACGCCCCCGCGGTCGGCCAGCACACCGCCGCGGTGTTGCACGAGATCGCCGGCTATGAGGAGGCTGAAATCCTCGACATGGCGGCACGGGGAATCATCGAGTGCCGGGAGGGGTGAGGCGGCCCCGCCTCAACTGCGGACCGGACAAGGCAATGCCAGGAGTGACTAATGCCAGTCGATTTCACAATCCGCGACCATGTGGCGACCATCACCCTCAACCGGCCGGAAGCCATGAATGCGCTCGATCCCGAGTCAGTTGCCGCGCTGGCGGCGTGCTGGCGGCGGGTCGCCGACGATGACGCGGTGCGCGTGGCGATCCTGACCGGGACCGGCGAGAGGGCTTTCTGCACAGGCGCCGATCTGAAAAAGACCATGCCGCCGAAGGAAAGTTTTGCCCAACTCACCTTCGGCGCGGAAGAATCGGCCCGCGAGCAAGCCGTGTTCCTTTCCGACAAGCCGAGCATCTGCGCCATCAACGGTTATGCGCTGGGCGGCGGGCTTGAGCTTGCCCTCGCGTGCGATATCCGCATCGCCACGGAAAAAGCCCGGTTCGGGCAGCCCGAGGTGCGGGTGGGGAGCATCCCCGGCGCCGGCGGCACGCAGCGCCTGCCGCGCGCGGTCGGGCTCAGCGATGCAATGCTGATGTTGCTCACCGGCGACATGATCGACAGCGCCGAGGCACTCCGCATCGGCCTCGTCAGCCGGGTGGTTCCGTTCGCCCAGCTGCTCGACGAAGCGAATGCCATCGCCGCCAGGATCGCGGCGAATGCGCCGCTGGCCGTGCGCGCTGTCAAGCGGCTGGCGCTGCAGGGAGCGCACTTGCCGCTCGTCGATGCCATCAGGACGGAACGGATGACGTGGGGCCTGCTGCGCGACACGGAAGATCGGATAGAAGGCCGCCTGGCGTTCCAGCAGAAGCGGCCGCCTGCCTACAGAGGGCGCTGAACAACGAGGAAGTTGAGGCGGGCTGAACGGTTCTTCCCGCCGCCGGCCGTACAGTTCGAGGAGGAAACCAACGTGGACGCCAGCGTTTCAACTTCGCGGAGAATCGATCCGCTCGAGCGGGAAACCATACGGCGGGTAGCCTGGCGGCTGATGCCGCTGCTGATACTGGGCTATTTCTGTGCCTACCTGGACCGGGCGAACGTGGGCATGGCCGCGTTGACCATGAACAAGCAGCTTGGATTCACGAACGCGGTGTTCGGCTTCGGCGCCGGCGTGTTCTTCTTCGGCTACTTCCTGGCCGAGATCCCCTCCAACCTGGTCCTCGACAAGGTCGGGGCGCGGCTCTGGATCGCCCGTATCATGATCTCCTGGGGCATTATCTCCGGGTTGACCGCCTTCGTGTGGAGCGACTGGAGCTTCTACATCATCCGCTTCATCCTCGGGGCGTCCGAGGGCGGGTTCTTCCCGGGGGCGATCCTGTATATGACCTGGTGGTTCCCGTCGGCCTATCGCGCCCGGATGTTCGGGATGTTCTCCTCGGCCGCCGTGGTCTCGCTGTTCATCGGGCCGCCGATCGGGGGGCTGTTGCTGCTCATGAACGGCATTCTGGGACTGGCGGGCTGGCAGTGGCTGTTCATCATCGAGGCGCTGCCGGCGGTCATCATGGGGGTGGTGATGTGGCGGTTGCTGACCGACCGGCCGGCCGAGGCGGCCTGGCTCAGGCCGGAACAGCGGACCTGGCTCACCGAGCGGCTGGCTTCGGAGCGGGCGCAGCAGGAGGCGGTCCGCAAGTTCACCCTCGTCGGGGCATTCTCCAGTCGGACGCTGTGGCTGATAACCATAGCCTATTTCGGCAATCAAATGTGGAGCTACGGGGTGAGCTTCTTCCTGCCGCTGATCGTCAAGGGGCTTGGCGTGGGCACCAACTGGATCGGGTTGCTCAGCGGGCTGCCGTACCTGGCCGCTCTCGTGGCGATGAATTACTGGGGCTGGCATTCCGACCGCACCGGCGAGCGCACCTGGCACGTGGCCAGCGCGTGGTTGCTGAGCTCGGCGGGGATGGCGACCTGCATCTTGATCGGCCCCGGCTACCCGGCCATGGTGATGGTGGGGCTGACCTTCGCGGTGATCGGCCCGTGGGCCATGGCGCCGGCCTTCTGGTCGCTGCCCAGCGCCCTGCTGACCGGCACCGCCGCGGCGGGCGGGATAGCCATGATCGGTGCGGTGGGCCAGCTTGGCTCGTGGTTCGGGCCGACCTTGTTCGGGCTGGTGAAGGATGCGACCGGCAGCGATACCACCGCGCTGCTCTGCCTGGCGTTGGCGCCGGTCATTTCCACCGTCCTGGTGGTCGCAGCGGGCCACGACCGCCGGATGGAACGCATTCCGCCCCGCGCATGAGAAAAGGCCGGGGGCTTTGCCTCCGGCTTTTCTGCCATGGCATTTGCATACCCCTGGCAAGGTTTTAGTTCGACCGAAGTTAGCCCGCTGCCCTTCGCTGGCTTGATGCGGGTCAAATCGACACGGTCGAATGATGGGATCGTCGGTTGCGTGCCCCCGCAACCACCGGTCGCGGAGGTGTCAACGGCTTGGTGAAGCGACGCAGATTGGTGTTCG
>CAIMEK010000157.1 GCA_903839965.1 uncultured Acetobacteraceae bacterium
CTTGTCGGTGCGCGACTTGCCGGTATGGTCGGCCGATGCGCCTGCTCGCCCTGCTCCTGCTGCTCGCCGCCTGCGCCGACCCCTCGGGGGCGACGGCGCCGGCCGCCTGCGGTTTCGTCGGCCGGAGCACCTTGCCGATCGCCTCGGCCGGCCCGTTCGCCGCCGTCCCGTCCAGCATCGACGGCACCCCGGCCTCCCTGGTGGTCGATACCGGCGCCGCGCAGACCGTGCTGTCGGCCGACGCGGCGCGGCGGGCGCGGGTGGCGCTCGATGTGCAGCATACCGTGCGCGCCACCGGCATCGGCGGGGCCGCCACCTACGCCACCGGCCGCGTCGGGCGGCTGCACCTCGGCACCATCCCGGTCGATGCGGCGGTGGTGATGATCATGCCGACGGTGCCGGTGGCGGACGGCAATATCGGCATGGACATCCTGGGCGATGTCGATCTCGACCTCGATTTCCCGGGCCGGCGCATCACGCTCTACCGCGGCCTGCTGTGCCCCGGCGCCCCGCCGCCGTGGGACGCCAGCACGGTCGAACTGCCGACCCAGGCGCTCATGTCGCGGTCGCTGCCCAGTACCGCCCGGCCGCGCATGCTGCTGCTGGCGATGGAACTGAACGGCGTGCCGGCGCTGGCCATGCTCGACACCGGCGCCGCGCACACGGTGGTGGCGCGCGCCTTCGCGACGCGGCTGGGCATCACCGACCCCGCGCTGGCGGCCGGGCCGTCGCTGGTGCTGGCCGGGCTGTCGCCGGAGCGGGCCGAGGGGCGGCTGTGGCGGTTCCAGGAAGCGCGGATCGGCACGGAACGGTTCGCCACGCCGGTCATGCTGGTGGCCGACCTGCACGTGGGCGGCTTCGATGTGCTGCTGGGCATGGACTGGCTGGCGTCGCACCGGGTCTGGCTGTCGTACGGCGCGCGGCGGATTTTCGTGGCGCAGCCATAAGCTGCCGCGATAGGCGCGTGCCGCGGTTTCTGTTAGAGCCCGCCCGCAGGGGTCGGAGTGGAACGAGGATTGCAACAGGCGCTTCGGATCGCCGCCGGCAGCATCGCAGTGGGGCTGGCCGTGCTCGGCCTGAGGACGGCGGCGTGGTGGGTCACCGGCAGCGCGGCGCTGTTCTCCGACGCCGTCGAGTCGGTGGTCAACGTGGCGGCGGCGCTGCTCGCCCTGTTCGCGATCCGGCTGTCCGCCATGCCGGCGGATGCCAACCACCCATACGGCCACACCAAGGTCGAGCTGATCTCGGCGGTGGTCGAGGGCATGCTGATCGTGCTGGCGGCGGTGGCGATCCTGCTGCACGCCCGCGATGTCTACCTGTATCCCGCGCCGATCGAGGCGCCGCTGGCCGGCATGGCGCTGAACGCGATGTCGACCGTGCTCAACCTGGGCTGGGCGCTGCTGCTGCTGCGCACCGGCAGGCGCATGCGCTCGCCGGCGCTGTTGGGCGACGGACGCCACCTGATGAGCGACGTGGTGAACTCCAGCGGCCTGGTGATCGGGGTGGGCCTGGTGGTGGTCACCGGCATCCGCTGGCTGGACCCGCTGCTGGCGGTGCTGGCGGCGCTCTACATCCTGGGCGCCGGCTCGTTCCTGATCCGCGACTCGGTGAGCGGGCTGATGGACGCGGCGCCGGGGGAGGAGGTGGTGGAGCGGGTGCGCCGGCTGGTGGCCCTGCACGCCGCCGGCGCCATCGAGGCGCACGACCTGCGCATGCGCCATGCCGGCCGGACCACCTTCCTGGATTTCCACCTGGTGGTGCCCGGCAGCATGACGGTGGCCGAGGCGCACGCCATCTGCGACCGGGTGGAGGCGGCACTGAAGGCCGAAATGGAGGGCATGCTGATCTCCATCCACCTCGAGCCAGAGGGCAAGGCCAAGCACGAGGGCGTGCTGGTGCTTTGATCCGCGCCGCGATCCTGGCATTGGCGGCCGTGGCGCTGCTGGCCGCGCGGCCGGCGGCGGCGCAGCGGGTGGTGTCGCTCAACCTGTGCGCCGACGAGTTCCTGCTGCTGCTGGCGCCGGAGCAGGCGGTCGCGGTGAGCCTGCTCGCCACCGACCCGTCGCTCTCGGTGGTGGTGGCGGCGGCCGGGCGCGTGCCGGCGGTGCGCCCGGACGCCGAGGCGGTGCTGAGGCATCGCCCCGACCTGGTGCTGGCCGGGCCGTACGGGGCGCAGACCACGCTGGCGCTGCTGGAGCGGCGCGGCGTGCGGGTCGAGCGGCTCGGCCTGCCGCAGGATTTCGCCGCCATCCGCGCCGAAACGCGCCGGGCGGCGGCGCTGCTCGGCGTGCCGGCGCGCGGCGAGGCGCTGCTGGCGGGCATGCAGGCGCGGCTGGATGCGGTGGCGGGGCCGCGCGGCGAGCGGGTGGTGTTCCTGGAGGCGCGCGGCTATGTCGCCGGCCCCGGATCGCTGGCCGATGCGGTGCTGCGCGCCGCTGGGTTCGCCGATGGCGGCGCCGGCGGACGGCCCGGGCTGGAATGGCTGGCGGCGCACCGCCCCGACCTGTTGGTGACCGCGGCGGCGCCTAGCTTTCCCTCCATGGCCACCGACCTGCTGCGCCATCCGGCGCTGGCGGGCATTCCGCGCCGGGAGGTGGCGCCGGCGCTGCTGGTGTGCGGCGGGCCGTGGACCGCCCGGGCCGTGACGGCATTGGCACAATGATGGCACGGGCACAATGACGCGCGGGCTGGCGCTGCTGGTGGTGGTTTTGCTGGCGGCCTCGCTGCTGCTGGGCGCGGCCGGGCCGGGCCTGCCGGACCCGCTGATCCTGTGGCAGATCCGCCTGCCCCGCGGCGCCCTGGCGGCGCTGGTGGGCGGCGGGCTGGGGCTGTCCGGGGC
>CAIMEK010000158.1 GCA_903839965.1 uncultured Acetobacteraceae bacterium
ATCAGCATGTCCGTCTGCCGGCACAGGAAGGCCGGCACCTGCAGCAGATCGACCACGGTCGCCAGCGGCGCCGCCTGCGCCGGCTCATGGAAGTCGGTGCACACCGGCACGCCGAACTCCCGGCGGATGTCGGCAAGGATCGCCATGCCCTCGTCCAGCCCCGGCCCGCGGAAAGAAGAGATCGACGTGCGATTGGCCTTGTCGAACGAGGCTTTGAAGATATACGGGATGCCCAGTTCCCGCGTCAGCGCGGTGACGGTTTCGGCGATGCGAAACGCTAGCTCGCGGCTCTCCAACACACAGGGTCCGGCAATCAGCGCCAGCGGCTGCTGCGGTCCGATTGTGATCGTATCGATAGTGACGGTGCGCATGGCATCCTCGTTCCAAGGGGTTAACGGCGAGCCAGTTGCCTGGCCAGCAGCGTGTGAGCGCGTTCGAGATCTTCGGGCGTATCCACCCCGATGGACTGATCGGCGGCGATTTCGACCATTTTGATGCGATAGCCGTATTCCAGCGCGCGCAGTTGCTCGAGCTTTTCGCAGCACTCCAGCGGCGACGGCTGCAGCCGCGCGAACGTCAACAGGAAGTCGCGGCGATAGGCATAGAGCCCGTAGTGCTTCCGCCAGCGACCGGCGTCGGACTGTCCTTCGCGCGGGAACGGGATCGGCAGGCGCGAGAAATAGAGCGCGAAGCCCTGCAGATCGGCGACGACTTTGACGATATTCGGGTTGCGGGTCGCGCGCGCGCCGGTCAGCGGGCACATGGCGCTGCTCATCGCCGCCTGCGGGTCGTCAGCGAGCACACCGGCCACCGCGTCGATGACCGCCGGGTCGATGAGCGGCTCGTCGCCCTGGATATTGACGATGATGTCGACCTCTGCCAGTCCCGCGGCGACTTCCGCCAGCCGGTCGGTACCGGTGGGATGATCGGCGCGGGTCATTACCACCTCGCCCCCGAAATCTCGCACGGCATCGGCAATACGCGCGTCGTCCGTCGCCACCAGCACGCGGGACAACTGCGCCGCCCGGCAAGCGCGCTCGTAGACGTGTTGAATCATCGGACGGCCCGCCAAATCCGCCAGGGGTTTTCCGGGGAAGCGCGTGGACGCGTAACGCGCCGGTATGATGCCGATAGCCGTCACCGCAGACTCCTCACGACGAGTGCTCCCGCCGCGTGTGCATGAATTGCTGCTTTCTGTTTTTCGCCGATGCGTGGCGGAGTTCCTTCCCCCTTGACGGCAGCATGACACACCGGGTACAGTCAGGGAGGAGGAGATCGAATGTCCTGTGCCTGCAGCACGCTCTTTTTTCACTGCGATCCCCGCGAGTTGATCGCGCAATACGAAGCTATCTGTGAACCGGCCAACGGGTATTTGACGTGCCTGAACGACGAAGTCGTGCTGGTCGATGCCCTCGCCACCGAACAAGCCGACTGGGGACGACAAACGAGCCTCGCCGCCGCACTCACCGGGGAGGACGGTGTGGCGCTGTCGATCTTCATCGTCGGCGCCCATTGGGCGCTGGCATTGGCCGTGGATGGCAAGGAAGGCCCGGTGGCCGCCTACGTGCCGGATGATCCGGACGCGCTGGACGATCTCCCCCGCGAGTTGATGATTATCGAAACCGGCCTGGCCCGCCTTTTTCCGGGATTGGTGAACGCGCAGGAACTCGACTTGCTCTTCGGCGCCATGCTAGAAGGCGCCGTCCCCGTAGAGGAGGCGATCAACAGCCTGCTGGCCATGCTCGGTGTCGCCCCGGACTGGCTGCGCTGGAGCTGGTACGAGACCATCCCCGAGCAGCTCTTCATCGATCCCGATCTCGCCGACCGTGTAACCCCGCTCGGGGAAGCCCGCCTGTTGTGGGAAGAGTGACGCACCGGCAACGCCAATAACGACTGCGCCCTGCCCCGGGAAGTATCCGTGGGCAGGGCGCAGTATTTATTCCGCAATCCGCATTCCGCACTCCCCAATTGCTTACGCGGGGGCGTATTTCGCCGCGAAGGGGCGGTGC
Organism: uncultured Acetobacteraceae bacterium; assembly: GCA_903839965.1. Classification (GTDB taxonomy): domain Bacteria; phylum Pseudomonadota; class Alphaproteobacteria; order Acetobacterales; family Acetobacteraceae; genus Rhodovastum. The sequence goes on from CAIMEK010000158.1 coordinate 2,010, forward strand.
GAGATCGGCGCCAGCCGCGTGAAGGGCGCATCCAGAATTTCCTCGGCGTTCAGGCCGAACTCCTGGGCGAACGCCTGCAACCGCGTGGTGATGGCGCCCAATTCCGAACCGGCGATTTCCTGTACCGCCAGATATTTCAGTTGCGGTAGCCCCTCCGCCGTGGCACGCAGATAGATTTCGCCGCCGTGAATGCCGGAGGCCAGGTAGTCGCCGACCAGTGGTTGCCCGGCACTCCGTCCCAGACCGAGAGCGACCAGCATCCCGCCCGCCATGTATTCGCCGAAGAAGTCGCCCACGCAACCGCCGATGATGATGGTCGGCACCTGGCTTTTGAACGCCTTCATGTGAATGCCCACGCGATAACCGGCATTCCCGCGCACGAACAGGTCGCCGCCGCGCATGCCATAGCCAAGGGCGTCGCCCGCGTTGCCGTGGATGATGACGCGCCCGTCGTTCATGGTATTGCCGGAGGCATCCTGCCCGTTGCCGTAGACGTTGATCGTCGGGCCGTCCATGAACGCCGCCAGGTCGCCGCCCGGCACGCCGTGAATATCGATACGGACGTCCTTGCCTTTGAGACCGTCGCCGATATAGCGCTGGCCGCGGACGTTGCGCAGCACCAGATGTTTCACCCCCGCCGCCACGTGCGTCCGCACCATCCGGTTCAACTCCCGATAATGCAGTGCCGCGGCATCGATGTCAATGCCCGACTGAATGGGGTACACCTGCTCTACTGTCGTCATGCTCATGCTCCTGTGAATTACTGCAGAACTACCATTACGCACCGACGCCGGCGGGCTTGACGCCGAGGATCTGCAGCGTCTCGGTATCCAGTCCCAGGCCGCGCAGGCGGTCCCGGCTGCCGCGCAGCGATTCGACGGCGTTGACGCCCATCGCGCCCAGCATCTCTTCCAATTCCGCGCTCCACGCCTTCACCAGGTTGGCGATCTGCTCCGCACCCCACACCGGGTCGATGCGCCGGGTCAACTCGGGATCCTGGGTGGTGATGCCCCACGAGCAGCGGCCCGTGTAGCACTTCTGGCAGAGCGTGCAGCCGACCGCTATCAGCGCCGCAGTGCCGATATATACGGCATCAGCGCCGAGCGCAATTGCTTTGATGATGTCACCGGCGTTTCTGATTCCACCGCCGGATATCAGCGTGACCTGGTTTCTGATTCCTTCGTCGCGGAGGCGCTTATCAACCGCGGCCAGAGCAAACTCGATCGGAAGACCGACGTTGTCGCGGATAATCTTCGGCGCGGCGCCTGTGCCGCCTCTAAAACCGTCAATAGCTACCACGTCTGCGCCGGCCCTGACAATTCCACTGGCAATCGCGGCGGCATTATGTACAGCTGCGATCTTGACCGAAATCGGTACGGTGTAGTTGGTCGCTTCCTTGAGCGCGAAAATAAGCATTCGCAGGTCTTCGATAGAATATATGTCGTGCTGCGGGGCCGGCGAGAGAGCGTCTGTGCCCTGAGGAATCATGCGGGTCTTGGCAACGTGTTCTGTGACTTTTTCTCCTGGGAGGTGACCGCCGATGCCTGGTTTTGCGCCTTGACCGATTTTTATC
>CAIMEK010000159.1 GCA_903839965.1 uncultured Acetobacteraceae bacterium
CGCCGATGAAGCCGCGAATCTCCCCTAAACGCTCCGCCTTGACCATGGTCCAAACCCGCCCCGCGATGACACCCAGGGACTACCGGACGGCCGCGAATCGAGGCTACATCAGACCGAATCGAAATGAGGGGATTCGTGAGGTCCCCGCCGTGAAGTTCTGAAGGGCCGACCGGTGATCCGTCGCGCGGCATTCACGCTATTTGCCTGGCTCTGCCTGACCTGTGTGGGTTTGGCCCAGACTCCCGCGATCACGTTCCCGGTGCTCACCGGGCGGGTCGTGGACGAGGCGGGACTCCTCACCACCTCGGATCGCGCGTCGCTCACCGCGTCGCTCGCCGACCTGGAGGCGAAGACGACGGCCCAGCTCGTCGTGGTCACGCTGAAGTCGCTCCAGGGGACAACCATCGAGGGCTACGGCTACCAGCTCGGGCGCCATTGGGGGATCGGGCAGAAGGACAAAGATTCTGGCGCCCTGCTGATCGTGGCGACCGCCGAACGCAAGGTCAGGATCGAGGTCGGCTACGGCCTCGAAGGCACGCTTACCGACGCGGCAACGAAGCTGATCATCGAGAACGCAATCCTTCCCGCTTTCAAAACGGGTGATTTCGCAGGCGGCATCAAGAGCGGCACCGATCAGATCGTCCAGTTGCTTCGTGGCGATGCCGGGAGCGCCCCACCGGCGCAGCTGCGAACGGCGGCACCCGCCAGGTCGAGCACGACCATGCCTGTCTGGCTCGTCATTGTTCTGGGCGTCGGAGGGGTCGGACTTTTGATCTATTGCGCCATCGCGGGGGGAGCGGCCTGCCGGGGGATCATGCAGCTCCTTTTCCTGCTCGCGCTATCCGGGAGAAGTGGGTCTTCGAGCGGCAGATCGTCGTCCTTTTCAGGAGGCGGTGGCTCCTTCGGCGGTGGCGGAAGCTCGGGAAGCTGGTGAGGAAAAACCAATGATCACCGAGTCCGACAAAGCCCGTGTCACCGCGGCGATCCGTGCGGCGGAGTCGCGCACCGCCGGGGAGATCTTCTGCGTCATCGCCCGGCACTCGAGCGATTATCGGCTTGTTCCAGTCGCATGGGCGGCTGCGGCGGCGATGTTTGCGCCGCTGCCGTTGCTTGGCTTGACAAACTGGTCGGCGCCGGTCGTCTACCTCCTGCAAATCATCGCATTCTTGCTTGTGGCGATGGTTCTGTCCCGTTCGAGGGTCAGGTTCAGGGTCGTGCCTCGCCAGGCGCAGCACGACCGCGCCCATGCCGAAGCGATGCGCCAGTTTTACGCACAGGGGATCGACAAGACCGAACACCGTACAGGTGTGCTCATTTTCGCGTCGGCTGCCGAGCGGTATGTGGAGATCGTCGCCGATGCCGGGATCAACGACAAGGTGTCGCCCGTGGTTTGGGACGACGCGGTTCGCGCGCTGGTGTCGGCTGTGAAGGACGGCCGCCCGGCGGACGGTTTCGTGGCCGCGATCGAGCAATGCGGCGTGATTCTCGCGGAACATTTCCCACCGGGTGCCCTGAAGCGCGATGAACTGCCCGACAAGCTGGTGGAGATCTGACGGTCAGGCTCAACCAGCGAGCGTCAGCAATCCTGTGCTCGATGGGTGAAAGCGGCCCGTCTGGTTTCGGCCAGACCTGACCACAGCCTCAGGCCGACTGGCGGCGTCCACCCCAAGCAGACCTGCACCCCAACCAAGTGCCGGACCTCCACCACACCGCCCGCCCAGGCCGACCCGTCCAGCTTCGCCGTCCCTGAGAGGAGTGCCCGAGAACAAGGGCCGCGCAGCGGACCCAGAGGCAGGGGAGGCGCCAACCCGAGCGCCGGCCCATCCCGCGAAACCCGCCACCGTCAGAAAACATAACTCTTGCGTGAATTATACTAACTGCGCTATATGAACCCACCATGCCAGCGCAGCCCCAACCCCTCCCACCCCCGGCCGCGCTCCCCGACCTCACCGGCCGGCTCGGCGGCCTCTTCATCGCCCTCATCAAGCTCATCGCCGCCTGCTTCGCCCGCCACCCGCGCTTCGCCCTCATCGTCGTGCCGCTCTGCCGCCGGCTCGCCCACACGCGGCTGCGCATCGAGCGCATGTTGGCCCGCCTCGCCGCCGGCAAGCCGGCCCAGCGCCGCTCGCCCCCGCCCCGCCCGCACCAGCCCGCCAATCCGCCGCCCGCCGAGGCACCGCCCGCCGTCCCCCGCCCGCGCATCCCCAGCACCCCGGCCTGGCTGCTCAAGGCCACCGGCTCCGAGGCCGCCATCATCGGCAACCAACTGGAGGCGCTGCTGGCCGAACCCGCGGTCGCCGACCTGCTCGCCCGTACCCCGGCGCTGGCGCACCTGCTGCATCCCGTGCGCCGCATGCTGGGCATCGCCGTGCTTCCCCCCAAGCGGCGCAAGCCGCGCAAGCCCCGCCAGCCGCGCGTTCGCCGCGTCCGGCCCAGGCTGCCCGCCCCCAAACGCGAGCAGCTGCCGGCCTGGCTGCAGGGCCGCCCGCCCACCGCCTCGTTGCAGCCGCTGCCCTGGACGGTCGAAAAAAAGCGCCGCTCCTGAACCGGGCCGAACCGTGCCGTTAACGTTACGATATCGAAACTAGAGCGCCCCCGCCAGCCGCCCTACAACGAACGAATCTCGCGAACGCGAAAACACCGCACGGCATGCCCAGGTCGCACTTCTTCAATGGCCGGCACATCGCCATGCCGGCAGGCGTCCACCGCGTAGGGGCAACGTGTCTGGAACGAGCAGCCGGGCGGCGGGTCCAGCGGGCTCGGCACATCGCCCTGCAGGATGATGCGGTTGCGCTGCAGCTTCGGGTCGGGCGGCGGAGAGGCCGAGTAAAGCGCCTCCGTGTAGGGGTGGAGCGGCTGCGCCTGCAGCGCTTCGCTGTCCGCCAGCTCCACGACATGGCCAAGATACATCACCGCGATCCGGTCGCTGACATGCCCAACCAGGGACAGGTCGTGCGAGATGAAGAGGTAGGTGAGCCCGAAACGATCCTGCAGATCGAGCAAAAGGTTGATGACCTGCGCCTGGATCGACACATCCAGTGCCGACACCGCCTCGTCGCACAGGATCAGCTTGGGATGCAGCGCAATCGCCCGGGCGATGCCGATCCGCTGGCGCTGGCCGCCGGAGAATTCGTGCGGGTAGCGGTTCGCATGCTCCGGCCGCAAGCCGACCACCGAAAGCAGCTCCGCCACCCGCTCCTGGCGCTCCGCCCGCTGGCCGATGCCATGGATGGCATAGGGTTGCGCCAGGATCGCGCCCACCGTCCATCGGGGATTGAGCGAGGAGTAGGGGTCCTGGAACACCACCTGCATCTCGCGCCGCAAGGATCGCATTGCCGCCCCGCCAAGCGGAACGATGTCGCGGCCCTCGAATTCGACGGCGCCCGCCGTAGGCTCCTCCAGGCGCAGCGCGGTGCGGCCGAGCGTCGTCTTGCCGCAGCCGGACTCTCCCACCAGTCCCAGGGTTTCGCCGCGGCGCACTTGCAGGTCCACGCCGCGGACCGCCTGCACTGCCCCGACCTGCCGGTTCAACAAGCCGCCGTGCACGGGATAGTGCTTCACCAGCCCGCGCAGGGCGAGCAGCGGCGCGGCCTCGCTCATGCCAGCGTTGCCTCCGCCCCGGTCGGCACCGGCAGGTGCAACCAGCAACGCACGCGGTGCATCTCCGGCGAGCCGGGCGGCGCGGCCAGGGGCGGCTCCCAGCGTCGGCAAGGCGCATGCACCGCCAGGCACCGATCGGCGAAACGGCAGCCGCAGGACCCAAGCTCCCGCATGTCGGGCACCGAGCCGGGAATGGCGACCAGGCGCTCGCGCCGGCCCCGCCGCCGGTCCGCCCGCGGAATGGAACCGAGCAAGCCGCTCGTATAGGGATGCAGGGGAGCGGCGAAGATGTCATCCACCGGCGCGTCCTCCACCACCACGCCGGCATACATCACGGCGACGCGCTGGGCCATCTCGGCCACCACGCCCATGTTGTGGGTGATCAGCACCAGGGCGGTTCCCGCTTCCCGCTTCAGCCGGTTCATCAGGTCCAGAATCTGGGCCTGCACCGTCACGTCGAGCGCGGTGGTCGGCTCGTCCGCCAGCATGACCTTGGGACGGCACGCCAAGGCCATCGCGATCATGACGCGCTGGCGCATTCCGCCGGAAAGCTGATGCGGATAGCTGCGGGCCCGCCGCTCCGGGGAAGGCAGGGCAACCAGACGCAACATCTCGACGGCCCGGTCCCATGCCTGCGCGGCGCTGACGGGCTGGTGGCGGGCGACCGCCTCCGCAATCTGCCGCCCGACCGTGAACACCGGGTTCAGGCAGCTCATCGGCTCCTGGAAAATCATCGACACGGCATTGCCCCTGACCTCCTGCATCGCCGGCTCCGGCAGCGTCGCCAGGTCGCCGACCCCCTCCAGGAGAATGCGGCCGCCGGCAATCCGGCCGGTGCGATCCGGCAGCAGCCGCATGATCGACAGGGCCGTCACGCTCTTGCCGCTCCCGGATTCCCCGACGATGCACAGCGTCTCCCCCCGGTTGACGGTGAAGGAGACGCCGTCCACCGCCCGCAGGGTGCCGCGCTGGGTCAGGAATTCCGTTCTGAGGTCTTCAACCCGGAGCAGGGGCGCATCGGCTGCCATGCCCGTGCCGCTTAGCCGTCGGCCAGGATCGCGTCGGCGGCGTGGGCCAGCATCCGCCGCGCCGCGGCAATCCGGCCGTCCGTGGCATCGAGCCAGCCGCGGTCCGCGGCGAGTGCCGCTTGTGCCTCGGCCAGCATCCGATCGACCTCCGCCGGCGCGATGCTGCCGCGCGTGACGCGGGTGCGCACGAAGGCGTCGACGTCAAGCGCCTCCCGCACCGCCGCATCGCTCAGGCCGAGCGGATGGCCGATGGTCTGCCGCGCGGCCTCGTCCAGCAGCGCCCCCGTCGCCTGTTGCGGCAAGATGCCCTCGGCGAGGCAGAGGCGCACCAGCCGGCCGACGGCATGGTGGCTGTGACGGTAGGACAGCCCGGTATCGCGGACCAGCGCGTCGGCAAGGTTGCTCGCGGTGCTCCAGCTCGCCTCGACAACCTTGCGCATCCGCGCCGTGTGCACCACGAGGGTGTCGATGATGCCCGTGGCCAGCTCCACCATCGCCGCCGTGCAGGCGATCGCGTCGTCCAGCATGGAAAGTTCCCGGATCGCCTGATCGCCGGAGCCCTCGCCGCGGAAGGTGGCCATGGCCTGGGCGAGCCATTGGGTGGCCCCGCCGGCCGCCTTCTTGATGGCTTCCAGGGCGGAGGGGTTCTTCTTCTGTGGAAAGATGCTGCTGGTGCCGCAGAAGGCGTCGTCGGTCTCGACAAGCCCGAACTCCCAGCTCGACCAGACATGCAGGTCGGTGGCGATGTCGTTCAGCGTGGTCATGACGAAGGCAAGGGCGGCAGCGGCTTCCGCCGCATACCACGCCTCGCGCGCCAGGCGGCTGTTCTCCACCAGCCCGTCGAAACCGAGCAGCGCCGCGGTGTGGTCGCGGTCCAGCGGCCAGGAGGTGCCGGCGAGCCCCACTGCGCCAAGCGGCGACAGGTTCACCCGTGCATAGGTTTCGACCAGCCGGCGGAAATCCTCCTCCAGCCTAACGTTCATGCTGTGCAGGTAGTGGCCAAGAATCCAGGGCTGGGCGTGTTGCATGTGCGTGTAGCCCGGCATGACGGTGCGGTTGTGCCGCGTGGCCTGGGCGAGGATGGCGGCGCGCAGCCCCAGCAGCAGCCGCATCACGCGCAGCAGGCCGCCGCGCTTGTGCAGGCGCCGCACGGTCGCGCCCTGGTCGATGCGGCTGCGGCCGGTGTGCATGCGCCCGGCAACGTCCTCGCCGATCGCACGCGCGAGTTCGGCCTCCACCTGGAGAAGGAAACTCCCGCGCTGCGCATCGGCGGACAGGCCCTCGGGCCCGGCCGCCACAATGCGTCCGAGCGCCCCCAGGATCGCGCGGCCCTGGGCCGGCGTCAGCACGCCCTGCTCCACCAGCATCACGGTGTGCGCCTGGTCCACCTCCAGGAACGCCTGGAAATGCCCGATCTCATGCAGCAGGCCGGGGGCCTGACAGGTGCGCACGAAAAGTTCCGACGGGCCCCGGCTGAGGCGGGCGTCGGTGAGGAGCGCGCCGGTGGGCGCTTGTGTTTCGCTCATGGCATCAGCCTCGGGAGATCAGCGCCGCGGTGAGCGCATTGAGGGATTGGTCCGCCGCCGCCAGCGCGGCGTGGCGGTCGGTCAGGATCTGGCGCTTGGCGGAAAGGGCGGCCCGACTCCGGGCGATGGCGGCCTCCACCGCCACCGGCGCGGGGCCGCCCGCCACGCTCCGCTGGGCCACATTGAAACGTGGGTCCAGCACGGGAGCGAGTTCGGCGTCCGTGATGTCGAGCGTGCGGCCGGTCACCTCGGTGGCAACCCGGTTCACCAAAGCGGCGGAAAGCCGGTGGCTGCCACCCAGCCCTTCCTCGACGGCGGCGCGGGCCAGCGCGCCCACGATCTCGTGAGCCGTGCGGAACGAAAGCCCGCGCTGGCGGACCAGCGCATCGGCCAGCTCGGTCAGCGTGCAATAGTTGCGGCGCGCATCGTCCAGCATCGCCTCCTTGCGGAAGGAAAGACCGCGCAGCACCAGGTCCGCCAGCGCGAGGATCGCCTCCACCTGCTCCCGCGCCCAACCGAAGGAGGCCGTGCTCTCGTTGGCCACTTCGCGCCCATGGGTGAAGGGCGTGGTCTTGATCGCCGCAAGCGCGGACATCAGCGCCCCGATGGGGTGCGCCGCCTTCGCCTTCAGGTGCTCGATCGGGCTCGGGTTCTTTTTCTGCGGCATGATGCTGCTGGTGCCGGCGATGGAATCGTCGATGTCGAGAAACCCGAACTCGAAGGTGTACCAAACGTGCAGGTCATGGGCGAGGCGGCTGACGGTGATCGCGGCCGTCGAGAAGGCATAGAGCAGGTCCGACACGTAGTCGCGCGAGCCGACCGCATCGAGCGAGTTCTCGATGAAGCCGTCGAAGCCCAGCAGCTCCGCGGTGCGGGCGCGGTCGATCGGGAAGCCGGTGGTCGCCAGCCCGCCGGCGCCGAGCGGGGAGAGGTTGAGGCCGTTCCATGCCGCCAGCATCCGCTCCGCATCCCGCTGCAGCGCCTGCGCCACGCCGGAGAGGTAGTGCCCCGCGGTAATCGGCTGGCCCGGCTGCATGTGGGTGTAGCCGGTCATTACCGTGTCGATCTCGCGGCTCGCCACGTCGAGCAGCCGGTCGATCAGGCGCAGGGTGCGGTCCGTAATATCCAGCGCGGCCTCGCGCAACTTCATCCGTTGGATCGTCGCGTAGAGGTCGTTGCGGCTCCGCCCGGTGTGGAGCTGTCCGCCGATGTCGGGCCCGAGTTCGGCGATGATCGCCGACTCCACGTTGAAATACAGATCCTCCTTCGCCGGATCGAGGGTCAGCGCCTCCACACCCTGGCGGCCGATGCGGTCCAGGCTGCGGGCCAGCGCGGTTACCACCGGGGGCTGCAGGATGCCGCGCTCTGACAGCATCACCAGGTGCGCCCGGTTCACCCGATCCATCAACGGAAAGATGGTGCGGGCCTCGACCATCAGCCGCGGCAGGATGAGGTAGCGAACGATCTCTTCGGCCGGCGGCGATTTCAATCTTTCACGCATGCGAACCTCTCCAATCCGGTTCCTGCCGGCTCATTTTGTTACCCGATTGAGAATGGGCACCTCGTAGGCAAACATCTCAAGGCCACGGACGGCGGGGTTCAGGGCAAGGATCTGCACCTGGTTGAACAGGAACAGCCAGCCCGCGTCGTCTTCCCAGAAGATGCGTTGCACCTGGCCGTAGATCGCCATCCGCTCATCGTAGTTCATGTCGACGGCGGCCCGGGCCATCAGCGCATCCACCCGCGGGTTGGAATAGCCCGTCAGGTTCGACGGATCGCCCGTCACCGCCTTGCGCTGCAGCCGCCAATGCGCGTTCGGGATCGAGGTGCCGAGGAGCCACATGTGCGCGCCGTTGGTGCCGCGGCCGGTGCCGCCCGGCTCCGCCTTGTAGAGCTGCCGCTGATAGGCCGCCCATTCCCAGACCCGGAACTCCACCGTGAAGCCCACCTCCTGCAGGTAGCC
>CAIMEK010000160.1 GCA_903839965.1 uncultured Acetobacteraceae bacterium
AAGCCGGTAAAGCCGGCCACCGAGGTGATGCTGATGACGTGCCCGCGGCGGCGCGCCCGCATGCCGGGCAGCACGGCGCGCGTCATGGCGTACAGGCCGAACACGTTGGCGTCGAACAGGGCGCGGATTTCGGCTTCGTCGCCCTCTTCCACGGACGACTGGTAGCCGTAGCCGGCATTGTTCACCAGCACGTCGATGCCGCCGAAGCGGGCCTCGGCCGCCTGCACGGCGGCGCCGATCTGGGCCGGCTTGGTGACGTCGAGGTCGAGCGCCAGGCCGCGGTCGCCGGCGCCGCCCACCAGGTCGGCCACGCTCGCCTTGTCGCGCGCCGTCACCACGGCCCGCCAGCCGCGGGCCAGCACCGCCTCGGCGAGCGAACGACCGAGCCCGGTCGAGCAGCCGGTAATGAACCAAACGGGGGAACTGTCTGAAACCATGATCCGTCGTCCTCGTGGTGTAGGGGGGCCGACCAAGCTCCGGCCGACCGGTTGGTGCCGCGGACGGCTTCCGCCACTGCCCGCGCAACATGGGTGGTCGCCGTGCAAAGTGCCCGGTCAGGCCCTTCGCGGCAAGCTGCCTTGCTCCGCCGTATCGCGGCGGCAGGAGGCTGGCAACGATAACAGCGCTTTACGTGGCGCCGCCGGTCCCGGGGAATCATCGGGGATGGCAAAGCCGACCGAATTTCGCCACTAAACGCTGAGAGACTGCTCCGCAGACGATGGAGGGATGCGATGGATTGGCGCGGCCGGAAAGTATTGGTGACGGGGGGCGCCGGGTTCCTGGGCTCGAATCTCTGCCACGCGCTGGCCGCGCGCGAGGCCCGCGTGGTCGCGCTCGACGGCTTCCTGTTCGGCGGCGGCGCCAACCCCGCCAACCTGGAAGGCGCCAACGTGGAACTGGTGCGCGCCGACATCCGCGAAATCGACCTCCGGCCGCTCTGCGAGGGCGCGGACGTCATCTTCAACCTTGCCGCCCAGACCAGCCATATGGGCGGCCAGCGCGACCCGCTCGCCGACATCGCGGTGAACGCGGTGGCGCAGGTGCGGCTGATCCAGGCCGTGCGCGAGGCGGCGCCCGAGGCGGTGGTGGTGCACGCCTCCACCCGCCAGTTCTACGGCCGCCCGCTGCACCTGCCGGTCGACGAGGAGCACCCGGTCAACCCGCCCGATGCCAATGGCGTGTCGAAATTCGCCGGCGAGCAGTACTGGATGATCGAGCACCGTACCCTGCGCCGCCCCGTTGTCAGCCTGCGGCTGACCAACTGCTACGGGCCGCGCCTGCGCATCCGCGATGCCCGGCAGGCCTTCCTCGGCATCTGGATCCGCGCCGTGCTGGAGGGCCGCCCGTTCGAGCTGTGGGGCGGCGAGCAGTTGCGCGACATGACCTATGTGGACGATGTGACGGAGGCCTTCCTGCTGGCCGCGGCCACGCCGGAATGCCACGGCCGCATCTTCAACATCGGCGGCTCGCCCCCGACCAGCCTGAAACAGCTGGCGGACATGATGGTGGCCATCGCCGGCCCGGACGCCAGCTACATCACGCGCGAATTCCCGGCGGATCGGGTGCGCATCGACATCGGCAGCTACTACGCGGACGATCGCGCCTTCCGCGCCGCCACCGGCTGGACGCCGCAGGTCGGGCTGGAGGATGGCCTGCGCCGGTCGCTGGAATGGTACCGGCCGCGGCTCGCGGCCTATCTCTGAAATGCCTGTCGTGGCAAAGGCGTCGGCATGACCGTCTCCCCGATCACCGTTCCCCAGGCCAATCCCGGCGCCGGCTACCGCGCGCTGCAAGCGGAAATCGACGCCGCGGTGGCGCGCGCCCTGGGCTCGGGGTGGTACATCCTCGGCGCCGAGGGTCGCGGCTTCGAGGCCGAGTTCGCGGCCTGGCTGGGCACGGCCCACGCGGTCGGCTGCGCCAACGGCACCGACGCGCTGGCGCTGGCGCTGCGGGGCCTGGGCATCGGCCCGGGCTGCGCGGTCGCCACGGTGTCGCACACCGCGGTGGCCACCGTCGCCGCCATCGAGATGGCCGGTGCGGTGCCGGTGCTGATCGACATCGACCCGGCACATTTCACCATGGACCCGGGCGAACTCGCGGCGGTGCTGGCGAACCCGCCAGCCGGGCTGCCGCCAATCCGGGCGGCCATCCCGGTGCATCTGTACGGCCAGGCCGCGGACCTCGATGCCATCCTGCCGCTCTGCGCCCGCCACGGCGTGGCGGTGGTGGAGGATTGCGCCCAGGCGCACGGGGCGACGCTGGGCGGGCGCAGGCTCGGCACGCTGAGCGAGGTCGCCTGCTTTTCGCTCTATCCCACCAAAAATCTCGGGGCGCTCGGCGACGGCGGCGTCATCGCCACCGCTGATACTGCCCTGGCGGAACGACTGGCGGCGCTGCGCCAGTATGGCTGGCGGAGGCATTACATCTCCGACGAGATCGGGGTGAACAGCCGGCTGGACGAGCTGCAGGCCGCCATCCTGCGCGCCAAGCTGCCGCATCTCGACGCCTGCAACCTCCGTCGCGGCGCCATCGCGGCGCGCTACGACGCCGCCCTCGCGGCGACCCGCCTCGCGCCGCCGGCGCGCCGCCCCGATGCGACACACGTGTTCCACCAGTACGTCGTCCGGGCGCCCGATCGCGGCGCGGCGCAGGAAGCGCTGCGGGCCCGGGGGATCGGCACCGGCGTGCACTACCCGGTGCCCGTCCATCTGCAGCCCGCCTATGCCGGCCGCGTCGCCCTGGGGCCGGCGGCATGTCACGTCACCGAGCGCGCCGCGGCGGAAGTGCTGAGCCTCCCCATGTATCCCGAGTTGCAGGATGCCCAGGTGGCGCAGGTCTGCGAGGCGATCGGCCGCCTGTAGCGGCGTCGGCCGGCCGGCGGAGGAGTGACGGCATCGCCATGACCAGCGTCGGGAAGGACCGGTAGCGTGCGAACGCGACGCAGCAAGCGCTTGCGGGCGCTCGCCGGAGCGGGCGCCATGGCGCTTGCCTTGATGGGCGGCGGATTCTTTGCCCTGGCGCAGCCCGGCCTGCCGGCGCCGAGCGGTCCGCTGCCGGTCGGCACCATGCGCCTCGAGCTGCCCGCCGTGGCCGACGGCCACAGTCTCGTCCTGGTAATCTGGTACCCCGCCATCACAGCGCCGGGGCTCCATCACGCTGCCTATCGCGACGAGGCCGGCTGGCTGTCGCGCCAGCAACTGGTGAAAACCCACGCCTGGCGCGACGCCCCGGTGGCGGCGGGACGGTTTGCCGTGGTGCTCTACGCCCACGGCTGGGGCAGTTTCGCGCAGGACAACACGGCACTGATGGAGGACCTGGCCAGCCACGGCTTCGTCGCCGCCGCCATCGGCACGCCGCAAGGCTTCGGAAGCTGGACCTCTCCCGACGGCAAAACTCTGAACCTCGACGGCCCGCTCGACATCTCCACCGACACAGCCGCCGCCACCACCGTGGCCATCGGCACCCGCAATGCCGAAACGCGGGCGGCCGACCTCAAGCGGGCGCTCGACACGCTGGCCGCCCTCGATGCGCACGATCCGGCCGGGCGGCTCACGGGCCACCTGCGCACCGACCGGGTCGGCGTGCTCGGCTTCTCCTTCGGCGGCGCGGTGGCCGCGACGGCGAGCCAGCTGGATGCGCGCATCGCCGCGGTGATGAACATGGACGGCTGGCTGTTCGGCGCGGCACAGCGCGAAGGCGTGGCGGTGCCCTACCTGGTGTTCAGCGACGACACCCCGCTGCCGCCCCCCGCCGATGTCCAATCCTCCGATCCGGCCCGGCGCAACTTCGCCGTGCTGATGGGGCGCGATTGGGACCTGATGCGCCGCAACTTGGTCTGCCACGGCGGCGATTACCTGACCCTCACCGGCGCCCGGCACGCCGACTTCTCCGACGAAAGCCTGCTGGCCTGGCGCCCGCGCAACCCAGGCGCGATCGCGCCGGTGCGCGCCACCACGATCGTGCGAGAGTACGCGCTCGCCTTCTTCAGCCACTGGCTGCGCGGGGAGCCGCCCGGCGTGCTGGCCGGCACCGGCGCGCCGTTCCCGGAAGTGCGGCGGGAGACGTGGCCGATACCGCCGCAGCAAGTCGGGCAGCCCAGGGGCTCTGCCCCTTGACCCCGCCAAGGGCCGTGAGGCCCTTGGAACCCATTGGCTGCGCAGCTGCCATCAAATACGATCGAATTGGGTTTAATGGCCGCTTCGCAGCCAAGAAAAAGGAGTGGGTTCCAAGGGCCCCTCGGCCCTTGGTGGGTCCCGGGCGAAGCCCGGGTGGGGTGCGGGGCCAAGCCCCGCAATTCTATGCCAGCGCCAGCGTCACCACGCCGGCTGCGATCAGTCCGATCGCCACCAGGTGCATCGTGGTCAGTGGCTCGTTGAACGCGTAGTGTCCGATCAATGCTGCGGCGATGTAGGAGACCGCGGTGAACGGCAATGCGACCGACATCGGAATGCGGCGCAGCGCGACGATGTAGAGCATGGCCGCGCCGCCGTAGAGTCCGAGCCCCAGCAGCGTGCGCCAGTCCAGCAATTGGGCGAGGAAGTCGGGTGCGCCGGCGCCGGCTTTCAGCAGCGTCTGCCCGGCCATGCTGGTCGCGATCGCCGCCAGCAGCACCACCCAGTAGATCACGTCGCGTTTCGCCGGATGCCGGCGTCGCCGCTGCGTTCGAGCAGCCGCACCGTGCCTTGCGGCTTGCCGTTGGCGGAGAGGAAGGTGCGGCCGACATATTCGCCCATCACGCCGAGCACCATCGACTGCACGCCGGAGACCAGCAGGATAACGGTCATGGTGGAGGCCCAGCCGCTCGGCGTGTCGTGCCGCAGCAGCGCCTCGATGATGGTGGCGGCCGCGCCGAGCATGCCCAGTGCCGCCATGGCCACGCCGGCGAAAATGGCCAGGCGCAGCGGCGCCAGGGAGAAGCTGGTCGCCAGGTTGAGCCACAGTCGCACCAGGCGCCGGAACGTGTAGTTGGAGCGGCCGTCGACCCGGGGCAGGTGGCGCACCTCGATGCTGTCGATGCGCTGGGTCACCTGCATGATCAGCCCATCGATGTAGGGGTAGGGCCCGCGGTAGCGGGTGACCGAGCGCACCACCAGGGAAGCCATGCAGCGGAACGACGACAGATACAGGCCGCGCGGCTTGTCGAGCAGCCAGTCCGCCACCTTGTTGGCGAAGCGGCTGCCCAGGTTGCGCCAGCCCGCGTGCTCCTTCACGGCGTAGCGGGTGTAGACCACGTCCCAGCCGCCCAGACGGGCATGGTCGTAGAGCTTCAGCACTTCCTCGGGCGGGTTCTGCAGGTCGTCGTCCATGGTGATGACGTAGCGGCCGCTGGCATGGCGCAGGCCAGTCATGACCGCGTTGTGCTCGCCGTAGTTGCGGGCGTGCTCGATATAAATGATGGGCATCGCCGCCGCGCGCACCAGGGCCCGGCAGACCGCACCCGACTCATCGGGGCTGCCGTCGTTCACCAGGATCACTTCCATCCCGCCTTCGGGGCGCAGCTTCGCCAGCGCTTCCACCAGCGTGCCGACGGTGTTGGCGCCCTGATAGACCGGCACGACGATGGACAATCCGGGCGCGGGTCGCGGCACGGCGGCGTCGGGCATGGCCGCGCGCGGGGCAGGGGGCATGCGTTCGAGATCCTTGGTCATGCGTTCGGTGGCCGGTTCGCGGTTGCCAGCACCGAGCTGCCGGCGGGCAGCGACAGGGGCAGGCGCCGCTCCATCCCAGTGATGGCATGCAACGTCGCATCCAGCCATGGCGAAAACGGGGCGACGTCGGAGGCCGCGTTGTCGCCGCGGGCGATCAGCTTGCGTTGCAGCACCAGCAGCGGCAGCAGCAGTCCGTTCCAGTAGTGTGCGCGCACATTGGCGAAGCCGGCGCGTCGCATGGCGGCACCCGTATCGTTGGCGGTCCAGCGGCGCACGTTGTGCACCTGCCGGTCATGCGCGGAAAGCAGCCAGGCGTAGGCGGGCATGTTCACCACCAGCCGGCCGCCGGGCCGCAGCACGCGCAGCAGTTCGGCAAGGGCGGTCCCGGGGTCGACGGCGCGGTGACAGAGCACGTCCGCGGAGACCACGCCGTCGAAGCCGGCGGAGGCGAAGGGCAGCGCGTTCACGCTGCCGCGCACGATGGCGGCACCGCTCTTTTCCCGTGCCCGCCGTGCCGCCGCGTCCGCCCACTCCAGTCCGACCAGGTCCAGATCGGGCCGCGACGCGCGCAGCACCGTCAGCAGGCCGCCGGTGCCGCATCCGGCGTCGAGCACGCGGCCGTGCACGCCGGCGAGCGCGTCGCCCAGGCGGGCGTGCAGCGCCCGATACCACCACATCCGCCCTTCGGCGGCATCCATCTGCGTGTATTCGTGCGGCTCCATGCGCCTCTGCGGCCCGTCGTCCGGCAGCGGATATACAGGTTTAGCCGCACCCCGTGAGCAACGGAATCGCGGCCCGCGACCGCGGGTTCAGAGCTGCACGCGCAACTGCACCAGGTAGATGTTCTGCAGGTAATTGCCGCCGCTGACCGGCAGGCCGTTGAAGCTCGTGCCGGTCGGCACGTTCTTGCTGCCCTGGCGGTCGGTGAGGTCGTAGCTCAGGGTGACGCGCGCGTGGCGGTTGACCAGCCAGGTCACGCTGGCGCCGCCCTGGTATAGCGTCTGGTTGAAATTCACCCCCACGTAGTCGGCCCGCTGCAGGCCGACATAGCCGCGCAGCAGGATATTCCGCAGGTATTCATGGTCCACCAGAATGCGTGCGCTGGTGTAGTCGTAGCCTTGCGTGGTCTCGTCGGAGGGGTCCTCGATCGTGTGCACGATCCGGCCCGTCACGGTGGTCAGTTCGGTCGGCGTCCAGATCACGTTGCCTTCCGCGATCGGGGCGGTGCGCGACTTGAACCGGGTGGTGGCGTTGGCCGGGTTGGAGAAGTTGCGCTGCTCAATGCCGACCAGGGCACGGTAGCGCCAGACCCCGCTGACGACGTAGTCGAGCCCGGCCAGAACGGCGATCCCGGTGGAGCCGGGCAGGGTCGCGCCAGCCGAGGAATTCACGTAGTTGGTGCCGACACCCCTTGCTTCGACAACGGCGTTGCGCAGCGGCGCGAATTCGTAGCGCAGTTGAACCGCGCCCTGGAAGATGTCGCGGTTGCGGAACCCCTGGTTCGCCTGGACGCCGCCGACGATGCCGTTGGAGAAGCGCAGCCGCGTATAATCGAAGGACGGCACAAGCGAGAAGCGTCCGAACAAGGACGTGTAGGCGGCATGGACGTTGTCCAGCGTGAACGGCAGCGGCTTGTCGAACGGGAAGGTGGCGAGGTCGGTCGGGTCCTGGTGCGACGAAATATGGGTGGCGGCCAGGGCAAGCTGGTCACGGCCGAACTCGTAGGTGCCGCCGAGCGAGGCGGTCCAGTCCGTGCGGTCCTGGCTCGACACCGACGGCAGGCGGCGGTCGTCCACGGTGATGAGGGCGCCCAGGCTGTTGCGGCCCCAGTTGGAGTTGGCGGCAATCTGGGCCTGGGTATTGGCCATGAAGCTGCCTTTACCCTTTGTTGTTCCCAGCACGTTGTCGTTGTAGCCGAGGCTCTCGCTGACCTGCGGGCGGATCATGAAGCTGCCGGCGCGCACGCCCGGGGGGTCGTAGTCCGGTCGGAGCCGCGAGCGAACCGTCAC
Source organism: uncultured Acetobacteraceae bacterium (assembly GCA_903839965.1). Taxonomy (GTDB): domain Bacteria; phylum Pseudomonadota; class Alphaproteobacteria; order Acetobacterales; family Acetobacteraceae; genus Rhodovastum. The sequence continues at coordinate 7,658 of CAIMEK010000160.1, forward strand.
GCCCGTTTCGGTGCCGTAGCCGGGCACGCCTTCCGGGAAGTACTTGTCGAGCAGGTAGCGATCGACCGGCTGGGCATGGGCCGCCTCGGCCATCGCCAAGGCAATCAGGGGCGCCGCCGCCAGCAGCATTGCGGCGCGAACCAGGAACCGTGCCCGCCCTGCCTTCTGTTCTAACATGAGTTCACTCCGCCAAGCCCCAGAATGGTCTGAATACCCCGGCGCCAAAGGATGCACAGACCTCAAGGAATCGTAAGCCAATCACGCTCGGTTAGGCAAGGATTCGGCCCCTGTTTTTTTGCGCAACAATCCACGACGGCAACAAAAGTGCTTGAACAACACGGCCGGCCGAACCGGTGCGTGCGTAACCGGGGCAGAACCCCGGGCGGGGATGCGGCCAGGTCAGGCTGGCTGGCCGCGGCAGCGGACGAGGTCTGCGAGGTCGGGGACGTGCGGGCTGGCTGGAACTGCGAGCCTTGCGCC
>CAIMEK010000161.1 GCA_903839965.1 uncultured Acetobacteraceae bacterium
CAGTTCTTGTGCTGGAAGCTGTAGGTCAGCCGTATGGCGTCGGCGGGGCCGTTGCTGGGTATATAGTCGAATTGGGCGAACGCGTCCAGGAAGGGTTGCTTGTCGTTGCCGGGGAGTCCGAACGTCTCGGTGAACGCCTCGTGGTTGCCGCGCACCGGGTAGACGGGAATGCCCGCGTCGTAGACGGGGGCCATTGCCGCCAGCCAGTTGGTGTATTGCTGGGCAATGGAGGGGGTCAAACCCGACACACGAATGTCGGAGATCAGGTCGCCGGAAAACAGCACAAAATCAACCGGCGGACTCTCGCTGGCAATCGCCTGGGCAACCGTAGCGAGATACGGGCTGACGCCAGTCTCGCTGTCCGGCGTTCCCGGCGAGTCCCCCGCCACGACGAAACGCCATTCCGGCTCGTCAGCCCAGGCGGTCAGTCCCATTGCCATCAGGACCGCCATCCCGACGATGCGCATCCGGGAGCGAAGCCATAACCGGCACTCGCGCGCAGCACGACAACCGCCCGTAGACTCTTTTACTGTTCTACTCATGGATAGCATCCTTTGGGTGCCGGCGCCGATGACCATTCTGGAAGTGACCGAGAGAAGCAACCCGTGTCCCGAATCATGACAGGCGCAGCGGAAAATGTCCGGAGCACCACAACTCAACGCCCGCAAACCACGACGGAACGGCCTAACAGCCTAACAGTCTTCAGCCTAATCCCCTATTCGCCACCGCTCAGGAACTGCAACAGCCAGAGCATCAACGCGCCGACCACCGCGGCCGCCGGCAGCGTCAGAAACCACGCGGTTACCATCTTCCCCGCCATCCCCCAGCGTACGGCGGAGACGTTTCGCACCGAGCCCGCCCCCAGCACCGACGACGAAATGACATGCGTGGTGCTGATCGGCGCTCCCACATGCGTCGCGCCCTCGATTACCAGCGCCGCGGCGGTCTGAATCGCAAAGCCGTGCAGCGGTTCCATGGTGAAAAACTTGCTTCCCAGCGTCTTGACGATTTTCCAGCCCCCCGTAATCATTCCCAGCACCATCGCAATCGCGCAGGCGACTTTGACCCACAATGGCACCGCGATGACGGGAATCCTGCCAAAAATAAACAGCGCCAGCGTGATAATGCCCATGGTCTTCTGGGCGTCGTTCATCCCGTGACTGAACGCCATCACCGACGCCGATAAAATCTGCAGCCGGCGAAAGACGCGGTTGGCCGGCCTGGGTTTCGCCCGCACGCACAGCCATGCCAGGCCCAGCGTGGCAAGATACCCGACGAGAAACCCGGCCAGCGGCGAGGCAAAAATCGGCACGATGATTTTCCAGAAGATACTCGCGTATTCCAGCGTGCCCCACCCGCCGTATGCCACACCGGCCCCGATCATCCCCCCCATGAGCGCATGCGAGGAAGATGACGGCAGCCCGAGAATCCAGGTCAGAACATTCCAGGAAATCGCGCCGAGCAGCGCGGCGAGCAACAGCACTTTGCCGTGAATGATTAAATCGGGGTTTAAGATCCCTGTGCCAACGGTCAGCGCAACCTGGTTGCCGGCAAGCGCGCCGGCAAATTCCAGGAACGCAACCATTGCCACCGCCTGTTTCGGCGTGAGGGCGCGCGTGGCAATTACCGTGGCAATCACATTCCCGGAATCGTGCGCGCCGTTGGTAAAATCGAACACCAGCGCGACGAAGATGATGAAAG
>CAIMEK010000162.1 GCA_903839965.1 uncultured Acetobacteraceae bacterium
CGTCGAACTTTTGCGCCTCGTCCCCACCGCCAACCGCATCGTCAACCCGATCCTGCGCATGCTCGGCATCGACCCCTTCGCCCCCCGCCAGCGCCCCATCCGCCCCGCACCGGCGCCGCCTCCCGCGGCCGTGCGGCCTCCCGCACCCACGCGGCCCCGTGCGCCCCCGCCCCCCGGCGAGGACGCCCCCCGCTGCTCCGGCTTCCCCTGGCACCTGCTCCTCGGGCTGCCGGAAAAACCTGCCTGACCGCGAGCGCCCAACTGCGCCCTATTTGTTACGATATCGTATCTATCAGCCGGCGCGCTCGCCCTGCTCCGCCCCGATGCCGCAGATCAGCCCCGTCTCCGCGATGGCCGAACTGACCACAAGAAAAAGAATGCGCCCGTCGACGGGACTCACAACTTCCTCCCGCACCGCGCCGAAGAAATCGCCGATGCTGCCCAGCCCGGTCCCCCGCGCCACCGTGTCGCCCACCGCCACCGCCGGCCGGAAGAACCCGGCGCGGCGCGCTCGCACCCACACGAAGCCCTCGCACACCACCGGCGGCGGCATCGCCCGCGCCCCGCCCGCCAGCACGCCGAGCGCGCGCAACGCGTTCCGCGCCCCCTCCAGCAACCGCTCGACGGCAGCGGCATCGCACACGCCCCGGTCGCCGGCCTCGGCAATGATCGCCGGCACGCCGTGCCGCGCCGCCACCGCATAGGCCGGCCCGCTGATCGGCGAGTTGCCCGGGTGCAGCGCCACCATCACGGGCAGGCCGAACGCCTCGGCCATGGCGCGGCTCTGCGCATCCACCGCCGCATCGCCGCGCATCTCGAACTGCGTGAACGGCACCAGCGCTTCCGCAATGTCGCCGCCGTGCAGGTCGAAAAATGCGTCGGCGTGGCGAATGCCCCGCTGCATCAGGTGCCAGGCCAGGCGCTCGCTGAAGCTGCCGGCCGGATTGCCCGGGAACACCCGGTTCGGGTTGACGCCGTCGACCGGGCACACATAGGCGCTGCGCTGCCAGAACGCCGGCGGGTTCACCAGCGGCAGGCACAGCACCTGCCCGCGCACTTCCCGCGCATCGAGCCCGGCCGCCAGCCGCACGGTCGCATCGATGGAGGAATACTCCGAGCCATGCACGCCGGCGGTAACCAGCACGGCGGGGCCGGGCTGCGCCCCATGCACGGCGATGTACGGCCAGTCCCAGCCGGTCAGCACGTCATCGCCCCAATCGACATGCCCGCGTTGCGTCTCGCCGGCGGCCGGCGCGGGAACCAGCGGGAATTTCCAATCGCTCATCGGCGGCCTCTCCAGGATGGCGGAAGTATCCGCGCCGCCGGCGCGGGTCAACAAGGCAGGCGGGATCAGCGAGTCCCGCCAGGCACGATGTCGGTGGCGAAGTTGCCGGCCTCGCGCAGGCGCGCCGGCGGCGCATCCAGCACCACCTTGCCAAGATGGAGCATCACCACCCGGTCGGCCAGCGCCAGCGCCTCCTCCTGGTCGTGGGTAACGAACAGCGTGGTGATGCCCAGCTCCGCATGCAGTTGCTTCAGCCAGGTGCGCAGCTCGTCGCGCAC
>CAIMEK010000163.1 GCA_903839965.1 uncultured Acetobacteraceae bacterium
CTCCAGCGCCTTGCCGCAGGAATTGCGCTTGACCAGGCTGATCATTTCCGGCGCCGCGCGGCCCGCGTCGAGCAGCCGCCCGACCCTGAGCGCGGCGTGCAGCCCGAGCGTGATCTCGGTCTGCATGTCGGCCAGCTTCTTCTGCACCAGTTGGGTGGCCGCCAGCGGCCGGCCGAACACCTTTCGCTCAAGCGTGTAGGTACGCGCCGCGTGCCAGCAGAATTCCGCCGCCCCGAGCGCGCCCCAGGCGATGCCATAGCGGGCGTTGTTCAGGCACGAGAACGGGCCGCGCAGCCCCTTCACCCCGGGCAGCATGGCGTCGGCGGGGACGAACACGTCCTGCAGCATGATCATGCCGGTGACCGAGGCACGCAGACTGAACTTGCCCTCGATCTTCGGCGCGCTGAGCCCCTTGGCGCCCTTTTCGATCAGGAAGCCGCGGATGTCGCCGGCGTCGTCCTTGGCCCAGACCAGGAACAGGTCGGCGATCGGCGCATTGGAAATCCAGGTCTTCGAGCCGTTCAGCAGGTAGCCGCCCTCGACCGTGCGGGCGCGGGTGCGCATGCTGCCCGGGTCCGATCCGCCGTCCGGCTCGGTGAGCCCGAAGCAACCGACCGCCTCGCCGGCGCGCAGACCAGGCAGCCAGCGGTCCTGCTGCGGCGCGGAGCCGAAGGCGTGGATGGGGTACATCACCAGCGAGGACTGCACCGAGAAGGTGCTGCGATAGGCGGAGTCGACGCGCTCGATCTCGCGGGCGATCAGCCCGTAGGCGACATAGGACACACCGGCGCAGCCGTGCGTTTCCAGCGTGGCGCCGAGGAAGCCCATGTCGCCGAACTCGTTGAGGATCTCGCGGTCGAAGTGCTCGTTGCGGTTGGCCAGCAGGATGCGCGGGAACAGCCGCTCCTGGCAGTAGGCGTGGGCGGCGTCGCGGATGGCGCGCTCGTCCTCGCTCAGCAGGTCGTCGAGCAGCAGCGGGTCGTCCCACGCGAAGCGGCCAAGCCTGCCCTTCGGCGACGGTGCAGGCTCGCCCATGTCAGGCGTCCGTGTCTTCGACGGCCGCCTCCGCGAAGCGGCGCGACCGCGTGGTGATCAGCATGAAGGCGGGCGTGTCCGAGCCGAAACCGAGCACCGAGGGGCCGTGGTCGTCATCGTGCCGGCCGCGGGACTCGCGCACCGGCGGCGCATGGCGCTCCGGGCGGGCCGACCGCTCGACGTCGGGGCGAACCGGCTCCTCCCGCGGCGCGGGTTCCGGTGCGCGGGCGCGCGTGCGTTTCGCCGGCGCCTCGGGCCGGGGCTGGCGCTCCGGCCGGGCCGCCTTGACGGGCGCTTCCACCGGCGCCGGCATGGTCGCCGCCTCGGCGATGGAGGGCGGTTCGACGGGCAGGGGCGCCTCGGCCTTGGGGGCGGCGCGCCGGCGCGGTGCCGGCTTGCGCTTTTCCTCGGCCGGCGCCTCGCTGCGCCTGGGGGGGGCCGCCCGGCCGCCCCGGCCGCGCCGCCGACGGCCATCGCCCTCGGCCCACTCCACCGTGTCCAGCCCGGCGATGTCGATGCGCGGGATGGCGTGGCCGGTCAGCCGCTGGATCGCCTCGACCGCCAACTGGTCCTCCGGGGTCGCCAGGGTGAACACGCGCCCCTCCAGGCCGGCCCGGCCGGTGCGGCCGATGCGGTGGACGTAGTCCTCGGCGTGGATCGGCACGTCGAAGTTGAACACGTGCGACAGCCCGCCGATGTCGATGCCGCGCGCCGCCACGTCGCTGCAGCAGAGCAGCCGGGTCTGGCCCGTCTTGAACTTCTCCATGGTCGCGAAGCGGGCCGGCTGCGCCATGTCGCCGTGCATCGCGCCGACCGAGAACTTGTGCCGGTTCAATGACTTGTAGAGGATGTCGACGTCGCGCTTGCGGTTGCAGAAGATCAGCGCGTTCTGCACGTCCTCGCTGCGCACCAGCCGCCGCAGCGCCTCGCGCTTGTCGTGCTCGGCCACCATGACCATCGCCTCGGTGATGGTGGTGGGCACGGTTGCCGGCTTGGAGACCGAGATCGCCTTCGGGTTGTCCAGGAAGGCGTCGGACAGCCGGCGGATTTCCGGCGCCATGGTGGCGCAGAAGAACAGCGTCTGGCGGGTTTTCGGCAGCATCGCGACGATGCGCTCGACGTCGGGGATGAACCCCATGTCGAGCATGCGGTCCGCCTCGTCGATCACCAGCAGGCGGGCGTCGGTGAGCAGCAGGCCGCCGCGCTCGAACATGTCGATCAGCCGGCCCGGGGTGGCGATCAGCACGTCCACCCCGCGCATCAGCAGGTCCTTCTGATCGGACATGCTTTCGCCGCCGATGATCAGGGCGTGCGTGAGCTTCAGGTATTTGCCGTACTGCACGAAGTTCTCGGCCACCTGCAGCGCCAGTTCGCGGGTCGGCTCCAGGATCAGGCTGCGCGGCATGCGCGCGCGCGCCCGGCTGCCGGAGAGGATGTCGAGCATCGGCAGGGTGAAGCCGGCGGTTTTGCCGGTGCCGGTTTGCGCGCAGCCCAGCAGGTCGCGGCCCATCAGCACCCAGGGGATGGCCTGGCGCTGGATCGGGGTGGGCGTGCGGTAGCCCATTTCCTCGACCGCGCGGACGATTTCCTCGGACAGGCCGAGGTCCGCGAAGGTGCCTGCCGCCTCCGGCTCTTCGGGTTCGGGCTCGGCTGCCGGGGGTTCGGCCGCGACGGCCTCGATAACCGCAGCTTCGGGGGCCGGGGCTTCGGACGCCTCGGGCAGCACGGCCGGAGCAAATTCTTGCGGTTGCACCGGTGCAGGCGCTTGCGCCGCGGCGGGCGTGGTCTCGGAAAACGGGATGGTATCGGTCAAACTGATATGTGCCTTCAGGGCGGCGCCAGTATCGGCGCGCGACGGCACGCGCTTCACTGCTGCGCGCGACCA
>CAIMEK010000164.1 GCA_903839965.1 uncultured Acetobacteraceae bacterium
ACACGTCCCAGGACGGATGGCTGGCCCCGATGGGCCGAACTCCGGCCCAACTTTCCATATCCCAAGCCTGCGGCTGCTGGATTTGGAAACCTGTTGGACGCGCAGAAAATGCTGGCTCGCGGGATGCTTGGCCAATCGGCCAGTCGTAGATTCGCGCTTATGGGGCGGAGCCTCCTGGCCTTCCTTCAGTCCGTGGCAGCCGCGCGGCGCAGGCAAACAGCGCCAGCCACGCCAGCGCGAACAGCGCCGACAGCACCAGCGAGAGGTCGATGCCGACGTTGCGCGGCATTATTTGCGTTCCCGTCAGGCCGTAGAAAACGAACAGGTTGATGTTGAGCATGACGGCCACCAGTGCCGCGATCGCGGTGCCGGCCGGCGATCGCGTCTCATGCGCCAGCAGCAGCGCCGGCACGACCGCGACGAACCAGTGGTTCTCGTGCACCGCGGTGTTCCATGTGCCGTAGGTCAGCACCCCCAGGACCATGAAGAACAGCAGGTTGGCGTAGGTTTTCTCTGCCCGCGCGGCGGTGGCCAGAACCAGCAGGAACATGCCGAAGAACACCGCCCGGAACGGCAGCATCTCCTGCGGCGAGCGGATGAGGTAGTGGATTTCGTCGCCGACGCCGAACGAGGCGTCTTGCAGCAGCCGGATCACGAAGGTGGCGATCCATGGAACGTTCAGGGCGTTGCCGCTGAGGAAGGGGTGCCGCAGGCCGTTCAGCAGCGACATCCAGGTGGCAAGGCCGAACCAGGCGGTCGCGAGCGCCGCGATCACCACCCCGCAGGCAACGATTCGCCAGAACAGGCGCGACGCCAGTGCCTCGATCAGCCGGGCCGGGCCGTCGATGCGCAGCACGTGGATGAGCAGGAACGGCAGCAGCAGCAGCACCTGCCATTTGATCAGGCCATCCACCCCCAGCAGCCCGACCGCGAGCACCGGCCATCCCGCGCGGGTCGCGGCGAGCGAGACGATCAGCAACGGCACCGTCATGACGTCGGTGTAGCCCAGCCCGAAGGTGCCGAGCAGGGTGACGCCATAGAATATCGTCGCGACGCCGAGGCGCCTGGTGGTGGCGGCGATCGCCGCCGCCGAGGCAAGGGCGAAGGCCAGCAGGGAGAGTTTGAACACGATCAGTGGCGCTGCGCCCAGCGCGGCGGCGATGGTGGAATCGAGGTCGAGGATGGCGACGCCCAGCGGCGGATACTCGCTGGCGAACGGCCCCTGCCCGAAGCGCCCGACCATCGCCGCGAACCCGGCGACGAGCCCGTCCCGGCGGGTCTCGTCGCCCCAGTACAGGAATGTCGGCACATCGACCGTTCCCGGCGCGGGCAACAGCACCAGCGACATCACGATGCCGGCCATCAGCAAAAGCACCGCCAGGGCGGTGCCGGTCGCGTTGTTTGTCCTAAACCCGGATTGGGCCTGCAACTTGTTCTCCTGCCTGGCGGCAGAGCCTCTTATTCGCGATTTCCCGCGAACTCGACGAAGCGGCGCCGATCGACATAATCCCGCCCGCCCGTGCCTTCCGCTCGCTTGCCGAAAGCGAAGGCACGCCGGGAGGTAGCACGCGGCCGGCGTTGCCGGCCGGCGCCGGCGGTCAGGTCGGCTTGTCGATCTGCTCGTGCACCCTGGTCATGTTGGTCTCCAGCCGCTGGCTGAATGCGTTCAGCATCTCCTGCAGGTCCGACAGCCCCACATCCACCGTCGTGCCGGCCCGGCAACTGCCGGGCTTGCTGGTGACCACTGCCATCTTCGCGACCGGCTGGTTCTCGTCCGGCAATTCTGCGAAGCTGAGCAGGTCGCCGGTGGTCAGGAAGCAGGGCTCGCCGGTGGCGGCGCTGGCGGCTTCCATCATGTCGGCCACCTGGAAGATGTAGTTCCGCTGGCGCGCCTGCTCGACCACTTCGGGCAGCGTCAGCGGTCGCTGTTGCTGGTAGTGGGCGATGCCGTCGCGCACTTCCTCACGGATCTGCTGGCGCACCAGCTCTGGCACCTGCACCGGCTCCGGCGGTGCCTTGGCTTGCAGACTGGCGCGGGCGGCGTCGGCCGCCTGTGCCTGCATGCTGGCGATCTGCGCCCGCTGGTTTGCCATCTGCGCCTGCAGGTCGGTGTTCGAATCCACCGCGGTGCTGACTTCCTGCTGCAGCTCGCTCACCTGAGCGGCCAGCGCGGCGGTCTG
>CAIMEK010000165.1 GCA_903839965.1 uncultured Acetobacteraceae bacterium
CGTCGGGTTCAGCGGCGGTGGCGGCGGCGCGGCAAAACGCTCGTCGAGCGAGGGATGATGCGCGTCCCGCCCCATCGCGATCAGCGGATCGATCCCCGCTGCGGCGCAGGCGTTCACAGAGGCTTCGCTGAAATACCCGTTATCCGCCAACAGCGCTTCGGCCTTGCCCAATGCGTCTGGCAGGTCGGCGATCCGGCCCAGCATCGGCTCAAGCTGCTGCTTGTCGTTCGGCGCCTGCACCACATCGGCCGCGATCACCAGCAGGCTGCCCGCCGCCACCACCGCCTGCACGTTGTCGCACTGCTCGAACCCACCACCCGCCACCGGCATGATGCGGCTCTCTTCGTCCGTCAGGCGCTCCGCCATCCTGGTGTCATGCTCGGCCTGCTCGCGCGCATGACGCTCCTTTGCCCGCGCCTCGATCGTCGTTTTGGCGCGGGCAATCGCCGCCAGACGCTGCTCGCGCCGCGCCAGTTCCTCGGGCATCGACATCCCGTCCGCCACCGGCGCCTGATCGGCCGCCTCGGCTTTTGCCAAAAGGTCCACCACCTCGGCCTTCAGTTGCGCCTCGAGCTTGCCCGCGTGCTCATACGACAGCGCATTGTGGCGGCTGGCATTGGCGTGGATCTTGGTCCCGTCCAGCGCCACCGTGCCCAGCTTCAACCCCGCAACCTCACGTGCCACGCCCAGAACCTGCACGAACAGCGTCTCGATCTGGTTGAGAAAGCGTCGCCGGAACGCAGCGAGCGGGTCGTGATCGGGGTGCTCGTTGGCGGCAATGAAGCGGAACGCCACCGAATCATAGCTGGCCCGTTCCAGCTGGCGGCTGGAAAACACCCCAGTGGCATAACCATAAATGATCAGGCCGAGCAGCAGTTGCGGGTGCTACGACGCCTCCCCCGAGCCGCGGTAGCTGCCGGTCATCGCCCGCAAATCCAGCCTCTCGACCACCTCCACCACAAACCGGGCCAGGTGCCGCTCCGGCAGCCATTCGTCCACCGACGGTGGCAGCAAAAGCCGGTGTCGCGGTCGATCAGTCGGAAGTTACTCATGAGTGCAAGGTCCGGGAAGAGAAACAACCGAATCGATGCTCCGATTCTACCGGCTGCTCCCGCGTCGCGTTAAGTCCGACACGCTGCTGGTCGACACGCAAGGCCTGCTGATGCAGGCGATCATTCGCGCCGCGGGCATCCAGGATCGCGACGGCGGTGTGCTGCTGATGGGGCCGCTGTTCGGGCTGTATCCCTTCCTGCTCAAGCTCTATGCCGACAGCGGCTATCCGGGTGCGAAGTTCCAACACGGGCTGAGCGAAGCCTGCGGCCAAGTCCAACCTGGAGATCGTCAAACGTTTCGATCTCCACAGGTTCGTCGTGTTACCCAACGTTGGATCGTCGAGCGGACCATCGGTTGGCTCAACCGTTGCCGACGCCTCGCCAGGGATTGGGAAAGCCTCAGCCGTTACGCTCTCGCCTTCCTGTGCTGGCCGTCCATCTGCCTAATGCTCAGAAAACTCTGCCAAACTTCGCAATGATCCCGGACGGACACTAAGGCCTTGCGGCAACGGCACATTGCCGTTACGACAATGTTGCGCGATCTGGGCGCCGACGTCATCAAGGTCGAGCTACCCACTGTAAGACGCGAGCGGAACGAGAGGAAGGAGCCTTGAACTACGTTTTTCACTTCAACGATGTTCTTGTCCACTGGCCGATATTGGTCCAGGGCACGATCAATACGATCGGCTATTCCTTGGTTGGCATGGTTGTTGGCCTGGGTATCGGCATCATCGGGGCGATTTGGCGCAATTCCCAGAATTTCGGCTTGCGGGCGATTGCGACATTTTATGTCGAACTTGTGCGGAACACGCCCATGCTGGTGCAGTTGTTCCTGTTCTTTTTCGCTCTGCCCTCGTTGGGCATCAGGCTCACGCCGCTCCAGGCGGCGCTACTGGCCCTTGTATTCAACAACGGCGCCTACATGACCGAGATCGTGCGCGCCGGCATCGAAAGCATTAATCCCAGCCAGCGCGAGGCAGCCGTGTCGCTCGGTCTCACATGGGGGCAGACCTTCCGGTATGTCATCCTGTCCCAGGCGATGGAGAACATCTATCCGGCGATGATCAGCCAGTTCATAATGCTGATGTTGTCGACCAGCTTGATTTCTTCCATCGGAGCCGACGAACTGACCTCTTTGGGGGGGCGTATCCAGTCGCTGAACTTCAGATCGTTCGAGGTCTTTACCGTCCTCGGGGTCATTTATCTCTGCCTCACATTGCTGCTGCAGAGGTCCTCGGCACTGGTCGCCAGAATTATCTTTCCGCGCCGTCGCGCGGTTGCCAGGCGGTGACGTGCCATGATGCGGGACCTCGTATTGAACGATTTCGTCCTTCTGACCTTTGCCACGCGTTGGACAATCCTGCTTTCGCTCATTGCCTTTGTCGGCGGCGGCTTCGTCGGCGGAATTGTGGCCTATGGCCGCATCTCGCGCGCGGCGCCGGTACGCGCGATCAGCGCGGGCTATATTCAGGTCATCCAGGGCACACCCCTGCTCATCCAGTTGTTCATCTGGTATTTCGGACTCAGCCTGGTGGGCACCAATCTGCCGCCACTTGTTGCGGCCGGCATCGCCGTGACGCTGAATTCGAGCGCCTTTTTTGCGGAGATCTGGCGCGGCTGCCTTGAGGCGATTCCCCGCCCGCAATGGGAGGCCGCGGCTTCTCTTGCTCTGACACGCTTCCAGCAGAGCCGCTACGTCATTGTGCCGCAGGCAGCGCGTATCGCCTTGGCCCCGACGGCCGGCTTCATGGTTCAGATCATCAAGAACACCTCTTTGACCGCGCTTGTCGGCTTCGTTGAACTGATGCGACAGGGCCAGATGATTACCAACGTCACCTTCGAGCCGTTGCCGATCTACCTATATGCGGGCGCGGTCTATTTCGCCCTTTGTTTTCCCCTGTCGGCGCTTAGCCGCAAGTTAGAGAGGAAATTCAATGCCAGCCGTTCAACTTAAGGAGGTGCATAAGTACTTCGGTTCTCTGGAAGTACTTAAAGGCGTGTCGCTTTCGGTCGAGCGCGGCACGGTGATGGCTCTGATCGGGCGCAGTGGTTCGGGCAAGACCACACTCCTGCGTTGCATCAATGGGCTCGAAAAGGTCACCAGCGGCACGGTTGAGGTCGAGGGCATGGTGGTAGGCACCCGCGAATCCGAATTGCGTGCCTTGCGCCAGATGGTCGGCATCGTCTTCCAAAGCTTCAATCTGTTCCCGCATCTGACGGTGTACCGCAACATTACCTTGGCACTTAGTGTGGTAAAAAAAATGGGCAAGCGTGAGGCCCGCGAAATCGCCGAACAGGTGCTGTCCCAGGTTGGCCTGTTGGAAAAGATCGACGCCTACCCCGAGCAGTTGTCCGGCGGTCAGCAGCAGCGTGTGGCCAGTGCCCGCTCGCTGGCCATGATGCCTAAGGTGCTGCTGCTCGACGAGGTGACGTCGGCTCTCGATCCCGAGCTCAAGGAGGAGGTTCAGCGTGTGGTCGAGGATCTGGCGGCCCGGGGCATGACCATGGTTTGCGTCACCCACGAAATGGGCTTTGCCCGCTCCGTCGCCAGTGAAATCGTCTTCATGCACCAGGGCAAGGTGCACGAATCTGGGGAGTCCGAGAAGATATTCAAGGATCCCTCTACCCCGGAAATGCGGCAGTTCATCGCCTCAGTAATGACTTGACGACAAATCCAGCATTCAAGGAGGAAAAGGATGTCCATCAACAAGATAGCAGGAGCGGCCTTCGCGCTCGCGGCAATGGTTGCGGCATCGGCGGGAATCGCCAAGGCGGATGCTCTGGATGATATCATCAGTCGCGGTACCGTCCGCATTGCCATCGACACCGCGGCGCCTCCGTTCGGCTACATGAACGAAAACAACGAACCGGACGGGTCCGACGTGGTGTCGGCCAAACTGTTGGCCAAGGATCTCGGGGTGAAGCTCGAGATCGTGCGCACCACGAGCTCCAACCGCATACCCTATCTCACCACCGGCCGCGCCGATCTGACCATGTCGACCCTGGCCCTGAATCCCGAGCGGGCCAAGGCCGTCAACTTCTCCAGCCCCTACGCCATCATCCGGGCGGTGATCATCGCGCCGAAGAAGGTCAAGATCGAAACGACTGCGGATCTTGCCGGCAAAAAAATCAGCGCGCCGCGCGGCACCACCAATGAAACGGACGCCGTGGCGATTTCGCCTCCGGGTGCCGAAATCATCCGCTTCGACGACGAAGCCGGCGCCATGAACGCCCTCGCTTCCGGTCAAGTGGACGCCTATGCCGTCGGCGAGCCGCTGAGCCTGCCGCTCATCAAGCGTTACCCGGAGCGCGGCTATGAGGCCAAAATTGTCCTGCGCCTCAACTACATCTGCGTCGGCATCCGGCGTGATCAGCCGGAGGTGGCGCAGTGGGTTAACACGTGGATCCACTACCATCTGCATAACGACGGTCAGCTGAAGGAGATCTACAAGAAGTTCATTGGCCAAGAGCTGCCGCCGCTGCCGCCGCTCTAGCAGGCTGTCGGAGCGGAGTGTTGGGTCATGCGGTCGGCATAGGTCGCGATTGAGGCGATTGGCGTCTGCTGGCGTGGGTGTTGGGAGGTCAAGTCCGTGCCGGCGGCGATTTTGGTCAACTCGATCGGGTCGTGGCGGCCGCCTGGCCCTCGAATCGACACGAACAGGGCCCGATCCGGCGCCGATCGCGCCCGTCCGCACGACCATCCGCTTGATGTTCCACGCCATGGTCACGAGGGTCGACCGGCGGCGGACGTTGTCGAGATCGCGCAGCAGGAACTGGCGGTACCAAGCGCAGACTTGATGATGCCGAACACCGGCTCGGGCGTCTGCATGCGCAAGGCGTAGCGCTGCTTGCCCGCGGGGGTCTTGAGCCGATGCTGCATCGCCGCAAGCGGGGTGGGAAGCGGTGCCTCGACCGGTGGTGCCGGCGGCCGGGCTTCTTGCCGGTCGCCGCGGTCGTGGCCGCCCGCTGCGCCATCTTGGCGTCATGCTCAGCCTGCTCGCGCGCATGGCGCTCCTTTGCCCGCGCCTCGATCTTGCCCGCGTGCCCATGCGACAGCGCACTGTGGCGGCGGGCATTGGCGTGGATTTTGGTCCCGTCCAGCGCCACAGCAGTTGCGGGTGCTGCGACGCCTCCCCCGAGCCACGCTGGCTGCCGGCCATCGACCCCAAATCCAGCCGCTCAACCACAAACCGGGCCAAGTGCCGCTCAGGCAACCACTCGTCCACCGACGGCGGCAGCAAAAACCCGGTGTCGCGGTCGATCAGGCGGAAGTTGCTCATGTACGAAAGGTCCAGGCAGGGAAGCAGGCAAATCAGCCTGCGCCTTCTATCGCACACCTCCGCGTCTCGTTAAGTCCGACAAACTGCCAGCTGCCTGTCGGAGTGGAGGAGTTTGTGGAATTATCTTTCAAGGTTGGCCACAATTACCGCCTTTTCTTCCATATGGTACGGCGGCCGCGAAAGTAGAGTCTATTTTGTTCTATTTATGTTCTTAGCTCCGACAGGCCGCCAGGAAGCCAGCAGTTCTTCCACCAGCACCGCCCATTCGGCTTCCAGCGCGCCGGCGGCTTCCGCCCGGCCGGCGCGGGAATACCAGTAGCGGGCGTTGGGCATGTCGCCCTCCCCGCGGTGCAGGTAGGCGTGCACGGCGGAGCCCGCCGCATCGCCCTGCTGCTGCGCGCATTCATGGGCGCGCTGCCAGTCGCCCTTGCCGTCCCACCACAACGCCTGCAGGGCGAGCGAGAGGGCGGGGGGCGGCGCGGGCTCCTGCAGGCCTCGACGGAAGGCGGCGATGTCCATGCGCGTGCCTCCGGCACCGCCCCTCAGCGAGCGGGGCAGCGCACCAGCGGGTTGGGGAATTCGGCACAGCCCGGGAAGGCGATCTCGTTGTCGCCGCGACGCTCCACATGCAGCACATCCGGCGACTCGCACCCGAAGCCGACCGCGGGCGGGGCCACCGGGCCGAGCAGTCCGGAGCCGCCGAGCTTCCCGGTCGGGGGGAGGAAGCGGAAGTCAACGCCGTTGGCGCCGTTGCCGCGAACCGTTTCCACCTGGCGCTGAAGGTAGGTGAACTCGGTCAGGGTGGCGCGCAGCAAGATGTCCTGGGTGAAGATCACCGTCGGGTGCGCCAGGCAGACGGCGGCGGTCATCTGCGGGGCCGCGGGGAACAGGCCACCGGTCCAGGCGCCGAACAGGAAGGCGTGCGGTGGGCCCTGCTGGGCGCGGACCGGGGAGGCCATGGCGAGCAGGGCGACCAGGCAGGCGACGATGCGCATCGGCGAATCTCCAGGCGGGTGACGACAATACAGGCTAGCCGGTGGGGCGGAACAGGGTGTGTGCCACGGATTTGCGTACAGGTGATGGCCGGTGGGTTGCCGACCCGGCCCGGACATGCCACTCCCGGCACGCCAGACCGGGGTTTGCCATGTTGCGACGCCTCTATGACCGTGTGCTTGCGCTCGCCGGCAGCCGCCGAGCCGGGTTGTGGCTGGCCGTGGTCAGCTTCGCCGAAAGCAGTTTCTTCCCCATCCCGCCGGATGCCTTGCTGGTGCCGATGGTGCTGGCGCGGCCCGACCGCGCCTGGCGGCTGGCTTTCGTGTGCACCGCCGCGAGCGTGACCGGCGGCGCGCTCGGCTACCTGATCGGCTACGCGCTGTTCGACGTGCTGGCCACGCCGATCCTGCGCGCCTACCACTACGAGGATGCCTTCGCTGCCTTCCAGGCGACCTATGCGCGGTGGGGGCTGTGGGTCATCCTGGTCAAGGGCCTGACGCCGATTCCCTACAAGATCGTGACGATCGCCTCCGGCGCGGCGCGCTTCGACTTCTGGGTATTCATGCTGGCCAGCCTGGCGACGCGCGGGGTGCGGTTTTTCGCCGTGGCCGCGCTGCTGCGGCGTTGGGGCGAACCGGTGCGCGGCTTCATCGAAAAGCGGCTGACGTTGGTGACCACGGCGCTGGCCGTCGGCGTCATCGGCGGCTTCGTGCTGCTGAAGGTGCTGTAGGCGGCATCTCGTTCCGCCTCGCCTTACGCCAGCAAGGCGGCGCGCAGCCGCTCGCGCCGGGCTTCGTCCAGCCCGATGCGGCGTTCCAGGTAGGCATCGAGCGAACCGCAGTCGGCGCGGATGGCGGCGAAGGCGGCGTCGAGCAGTTCGCCATGCACTCGCAGCAGCACCTCCGAGGCCACCGGCCCAAGCCAGGCCCTGATCTCGTCGTCGGCCTGCCAGAGCCGGTTGGTGGCCAGGTAGTCCGCGCACACGGCCTCCTGCGGCACGCCGAGGGCGGCCAGCAACAGGGCGGCGCCGAACCCGGTGCGGTCCTTGCCGGCGGTGCAGTGGAACAGCAACGGGCGGCGCGCCTGCTGCAGCAACAGGTCGAACATGGCCGCGTAGCAGTGCGACCAGGTCAGCGCATAGGAAACATAAGCCTGGCGCATCAGCCCCAGCACCACTGCGCCGCTCGCCGTGCGGATGTCCACATGCTCGCCGGAGGGGCCGTTGAGGGAAGGGTCGATCGGCAGGAAATGCACCGCCACCCCGGGCAGGGCGTCCAGCCGCGAGGGCGCGCGCTGCCGCTCTTTCTCGCCGCGCAGGTCCACCACGGTGCGCAGCCCGGTGGCGCCGAGGCGCGCCGCGTCGGCATCGGTGAGCCTGCCCAGGGAGGCGGAACGGAACACTTCGCCGAAGCGCACATGCGCGCCCCCGGCCGCCGGCCAGCCGCCGAGGTCGCGCGCGTTGGAGACGCCCTGCAGGGCGATCGATCTCGGCAAGTCCATGCTGTCGTCCAACGCGGCGCTCTCCATGCGGGGGGGCGGCAGCATAGCGAAAGCGGTCGGGCTGAAAAGGCGTTGCGGCGGCCTGACCCGGACCACTTTTTGCGTTATTGGTTGCGGCGGCATGAAATACGTCATCACCGATCTGGGCGAAGTCTCGGTTGGCGCGAACTACCACATCCACCTGGCGAAGGAGCTGCAGGGGAAAGTGGTGGCCGCCGGGCACTACCGGCTGGTCGACGGCGGCCGGCGCGTCGAGGTGTTCGGGGGCAGCCACGGGTTCCACATCCAGGCGCTGCCGCAGGACGCGGTGCTGATCTCGCGGCACCTGGGCCTGTAAGGCGGCCATTGCGTCCGGCGAAGGATGGTGGCGGAGTAGCGCCAACACTACGGCAGACCAGAAAGGGATTGGGACGATGCGTCGGTCGGAACTGAATGCGTTTCTGCACGCGGCCATGGGGACGATGGATGGCTATCGCTTCCTGTTGCCGCCGTACGCGCGCTGGTCGCTGCAGCAGTGGCGTGACGACCCGGAGCGGGCGCGCTACTGCCATGCCCGGCAGATCGGCTGGGAAGTGACGGATTTCGCCACCGGGCGGTACGCCGAGTGCGGCCTGCTGACGCTGTGCCCGCGCAACGGCCGCGCCGGCGTGTCCGGCGAGCGGCCTTATGCGGAAAAGATCATGATGGTGGGGACCGGCCAGGAGACGCCGTGGCATTGCCATCGCAAGAAGATGGAAGACATCATCGTGCGCGGCGGCGGCGACCTGGCCATCGAGCTGGCCTACTCCGCCGACGGGGCGCATCGCGAGGACAAGCCGGTGACGGTGCGGGTGGACGAGGCCGAGGTGACGGTGGCGGCATCGACGCCGCTGGTGCTCAGGCCGGGCAGCAGCATCCTGGTGCCGCAGGGCCTCTACCACCGCTTCTACGGCACCGCGGGCACCGGGCCGGTGATGGTGGGCGAGGTGTCGGTGATGAACGACGACCTGACCGACAACTTCTTCCTTGGCGGGCTGGGCCGCCCCACCCCCACCGTGGAGGACGAGCCGATCCGCATCCCGATGTGGACGGACCTGAAGGGCATCTGATCGCCGCTGCCTCCCCGACTTGACATTCCGCCGCCATCGGATGCGACGATGACGGCGGACCGGGAGGATTGCGCCATGACCGATGCGGTGCTGCAGCAACTGTGCGAGGCGGTGAGTGCCGAGCGCATGATGGCCGACCTGAGGGAACTCGCCCGCTGGGTGAAACTCTCCGGCACGGCGGAAGAACTGACCAGCCTGCGCTTCGTGCGCGCGCAGCTCGACGCCGCCGGCTACCGCACCACCCAGATTGCGCACGACGCCTATATCAGCCTGCCCGGCACGGCGGGGCTGCAGGTGGGCAACTGGGCGCCGCACGCCATCACCCACTCGTTCTCCCGCCCGTCGCCGGCCGGCGGCTTGGCCGCCGAGGTGGTCTACGTGAAGGCCGGCACCCCGGCCGACCTGGCGGCGCAGGAGGTGCGCGGGCGCATCCTGCTGGTGGACGGCATCGCCTCCCCGGCGGTGAGCCTGCGCGCCAGCGAGGCCGGCGCGGCCGGGCAGATCCACATCAGCCCGCATGCCGATCCGCACGAGATGTGCATTTCCTCGGTGTGGGGCAGCCCGACGGACGACACCGCGCCGCGCCTGCCGCGCACGGTGGTGCTGTCGGTGGGGGCGGCCGACGGGGCAACCCTGAAGGGGCGCATCGCCGCCGGCGAAAAGATCGAGGCCGTGCTGCACGCCGAAGTGGACACGCGCTGGCGCGAAACCCCGGTGCTGGTGGCCGAAATAGCCCCGGACGGGGCGGACGACGACACGCCGTTCGTGCTGTTCAGCGGCCATCACGACACCTGGTACTACGGGGTGATGGACAACGGCAGCGCCAATGCCACCACGCTGGAGGTGGCGCGACTGCTGCAAGGCCAGCGCCAGGCGTTGAAGCGCGGACTGCGCATCTGCCTGTGGTCCGGGCATTCGCATGGCCGCTACGCCGGCTCGACCTGGTACGCCGACTCGCATTGGGACGAGTTGAACCGCCGCTGCGTGGCGCATGTGAACGTCGATTCCACCGGCGGCGTCGGTGCCAGCGTGCTGGCCGACGTGCCGGTATGCGCCGAGCTGCGCAACCTCGGGCGCGAGGCGGTGCTGGCGCAAGGCGGACAACACCTGGAAGGCGGCCGCATGGCGCGCGCCGGCGACGAGAGCTTCTGGGGCGTCGGCCTGCCGACGATGTACATGTGCATGGGCGAGCAACCCGCCGACGGCCAGGTCAGCGCCATGGCGGGGGTGATCGGCGGGGTCGGCAAGAAGAGCGCGGGCCTGGGCTGGTGGTGGCATACGCCGCACGACACGCTGGACAAGATCGACCCGGCGAACCTGGTGCGCGACACCCGGGTGTACGTGCACACGCTGTGGCGGCTGCTGACCGACGACGTGCTGCCGCTGGATTACCGCGAGACCGCCGCCGACCTGAAGGCCGAACTGGACAAGCTGGCGACGAAACTGGGCACCCGCTTGGACCTCTCCCCGCTGCTGGCGCGCGTGCAGGCGTTGACGGCCGCGGCGGAACACCTCGGCGGCGATGCGGCCCGAACCAACGCAGCCCTGATGGCGGCCGGGCGCGCGCTGGTGCCGATGGACTACACCACCGGCGACCGGTTCTCGCATGACCCGGCCCTGGGACTGTCGCCATGGCCGGTGCTCGACAAGCTGCGCGCACTCGCCGAAGCGGCGCCGGGCAGCGACGCGGCGAAGTTCCTGACAGTGGCCGCCATCCGCGCCCGCAACCGCCTGGCCCACGCCCTGGACCAGGCAACGTCGGCACTGCACGCCGCGGCGAAGGGGTAGGGAAGCCCCGGGCCTTCCCTTACGCCGCCGCCGCCCGTCGTTCGAGGACTGCCGGGTTCCGCTGGCGGCGGCGTTCATTGCTGGGCGAAGGGTTTCCCGCTATCCCGCGCCGCCATGGATGTTCTCGCCGTCGATCCGGTCCTGCTCGCGCGGGGACCGTTGCATGTCTACCGGGCCCAACGAACCGCCGGCGAGCTGGCCGCCGATCCGGCGCAGGAACTGGTGGCGGAGCGGCTGCAGGAACTGTGGCGCAAGCTGCGCGGCTACGATCCGGAGCCGCGGCCGGCCGCGAATGCCGGGCTGCTCGCCCGCTTCATGCGCCGCAAGCCGGCCGAGGGGGCGAACGAGGACCATCCGAGCGGACTGTACCTGGTGGGCGAGGTCGGCCGCGGCAAGTCGATGCTGATGGACCTGTTCTTCGCCGCCGCCACGGTGCGGCGCAAGCGGCGCATTCATTTCCAGCGCTTCATGCAGGACGTGCACCGGCGCATCCATGCCGGCCGGCAGGCCGCCGCGGCGGGCGAGGACCCGATCCCGGTGCTGGCCGATGCGATCGCGGCCGAGGCGGCGCTGCTGTGCTTCGACGAATTCCAGGTCAACGACATCGCCGATGCGATGATCCTCGGCCGGCTGTTCCAGGCCCTGTTCGAGCGGGCGGTGGTGGTGGTGGCCACGTCGAACACGTTGCCGGGCGACCTGTTCAAGGGCCAGCCGGGCCGCGACGCCTTCCTGCCGTTCATTGCCCTGCTGCAGCAGAACCTCGACGTGCTGGTGATGGAATCCGGCCAGGACTACCGGCGCGACCGGCTGCGCGGCATGCCGACCTGGTACGTGCCGGCCGACGCGCGCGCCGAGCGGGCGCTGGGCGCCGCCTTCGAGGAACTGACCGGCCGGGCGCCGCCGCGTCCGGAGCGGCTGCTCGTCGCGGGGCGCACGCTGGTGGTGCCGGCGGCGGCGGCGGGGGTGGCGCGGTTCACTTTTTCCGGCCTGTGCGCAACCGCGCTGGGTGCCGGCGACTACCTGGCGTTGGCCACGCATTTCCATTGCCTGGTGCTCGACGGGGTGGCGCGCATGTCGCCGGCCAATGCCGACACGGCGCGCCGCTTTATCGTGCTCATCGATGCGCTGTATGATCATCGCGTCAAGCTGGTGGCGTCGGCCGAGGCATGGCCGGACCAGCTTTACCAGCACGGCGAGGGGGCCCGGATGTTCGAGCGCACGGCGAGCCGGCTGGCGGAAATGCAGAGCCAGGACTATCTGGCGCTGCCGCACCTCACGTAATCGTGCGCGCAGCCGTGCGCTGCCGGGGGCGCAGCTTGCTCCCCCAGCCATGATGGGCTAGCAACGGTTCCCCTCCGGGCCCCGGGTGCCCGAAGGATCACGTCGACGGTTATCCTGGAACGGTATGTTCCATCCTCCGTTCGGAAGGTTTCCCGCAATGGCACGCAAAAAAATCGCTTTGGTCGGCGCCGGCAATATCGGGGGCACGCTGGCTCACATCATCGGACTCAGGGAGCTTGGCGACGTCGTGATGTTCGACGTCTACGGCGGCATGGCGGCGGGCAAGGCGCTCGACATCATGCAGTCCGGCCCGGTCGATAATTTCGACTCCCACATGTCCGGCGGCTCGGACTACGCCGACATCGTCGGGGCCGACGTGGTGATCGTCACCGCCGGTTTCCCCCGCATGCCGGGCATGAGCCGCGATGACCTGCTCACCAAGAACGCCGGGGTGATTTCGCAGGTGGCCGAGGGCATCAGGACGTACTGCCCGGAGGCCTTCGTCATCGTCATCACCAACCCGCTCGACGTCATGGTGTGGGTGATGCAGCAGAAGTCCGGCCTGCCCGCCAACCGGGTCGTCGGCATGGCCGGCGTGCTCGACAGTGCGCGCATGAAGTTGTTCCTGGCCCATGAGTTCAATATTTCGCTGGAGGACGTCACCGCCTTCGTGCTGGGCGGCCACGGCGACACCATGGTGCCGCTGACCCGCTACTCCACCGTCGCCGGCATTCCCGTGACCGACCTGATCAGCATGGGCTGGACCACGCAGGAGCGCATCGACGCCATCGTGCAGCGCACCCGCAACGGCGGCGGCGAGATCGTCAAGTTGCTGGGCAATGGCAGCGCCTTCTACACGCCGGCGGCGAGCGCCATTACCATGGCGGACAGTTTTCTCAAGGACAAGAAGCGGGTATTGTCCTGCGCGGTGCTGCTGAACGGCGAGTACGGACAAAGCGGCCTTTACATCGGCGTGCCGGTGGTGATCGGCGCCGGCGGGGTGGAGAAGATCGTCGAGGTGCAGTTCACTCCCGAGGAGCGCGTGGCGTTCGAGAAGTCCTGCGCGGCGGTGCGCGAGCAGGTCGAAGAGTTCAAAAAACTGGGCGTGTGATTCGATGAACATCCACGAATACCAGGCAAAGGTCCTGCTGAAGCAGTACGGCGTCGCGGTTCCGCAAGGCCAGATCGCCTGGACGCCCGAGGAAGCCGAAACGGCGGCGGCGGGACTGCCCGGCCCGATCTACGTGGTGAAATCCCAGATCCATGCCGGCGGCCGGGGTGCCGGCCACTTCGCCGGCGACCCCGGCGGCAAGGGCGGCGTGCGCCTGGCCCGCTCGCCCGAGGAGGTTCGGGGGCTGGCCGAGGCGATGATCGGCCGCACCCTGATCACCAAACAAACCGGACCGGCGGGCCGCAAGGTCCGCCGGGTCTATGTCGAGGCCGGCTGCGCCATCGCCCGCGAGCTTTATCTGTCCTTGCTGAT
The DNA here is from genome assembly GCA_903839965.1 of uncultured Acetobacteraceae bacterium. Taxonomy (GTDB): domain Bacteria; phylum Pseudomonadota; class Alphaproteobacteria; order Acetobacterales; family Acetobacteraceae; genus Rhodovastum. The sequence goes on from CAIMEK010000165.1 coordinate 13,466, forward strand.
CGACCGCTCCACGTCGCGCGTCGCCATCGTTGCCTCCGTCGAGGGCGGCATGGAAATCGAGCAGGTGGCCGCGCTGCATCCCGAAAAGATCCTGCGCGTGTCGATCGATCCGGTCACCGGCATCTCCGGCTTCCATGCCCGCAGGTTGGCTTACGGGCTGGGGTTGCAGGGCCGGCAGATCGGTTCGTTCACAAAATTTCTCTTCGGCATGTACCAGGCCTTCACCGGGCTCGACTGCAGCGTCATCGAGATCAACCCGTTGGTGGTGACCGACACCGGCGACATGGTGGCGCTGGATGCCAAGCTGGCTTTCGACGACAGCGCGCTGTTCCGCCACCCGGAGGTGGAGAAGCTGCGCGACGAGTCCGAGGAGGACCCGAAGGAACTGGAGGCGGCCAAGCACGGCCTGAACTACGTGGCGCTGGACGGCAACATCGGCTGCCTGGTGAACGGCGCTGGGCTGGCCATGGCCACCATGGACATCATCAAGCTGTATGGCGGCTCGCCGGCCAACTTCCTCGACGTCGGCGGCGGGGCGACCAAGGAACGCGTCACCGAGGCGTTCAAGATCATCCTCTCCGATCCACACGTGGAGGGCATCCTGGTCACCATCTTCGGCGGCATCATGCGGTGCGACGTGATCGCCGAGGGCGTGGTGGCGGCGGCCCGCGAGGTCAGCCTGGACGTGCCGCTGGTGGTGCGGCTGGAGGGCACCAACGTGGCGCTGGGCAAGGACATCATGGCCCGTTCCGGCCTGCCGATCATCGCCGCGGACAATCTGGCCGACGCCGCCGAAAAGGTGGTCAAGGCCGTCAAGGAGGCCGGCTGATGGCCATTCTCGTCGACGCCGACACGCGCGTCATCACGCAGGGCTTCACCGGGGCGCAGGGCACTTTCCATTCCGAGCAGGCGATCGCCTACGGCACCAAGGTGGTCGGCGGCGTCACGCCGGGCAAGGGCGGCACCACCCATCTCGACCTGCCGGTGTTCGACACGGTCGAACGGGCGCTGGCCGAAACCGACGCCGATGCCTCGGCCATCTATGTGCCGCCGCCGTTCGCGGCGGACGCCATCCTGGAGGCGATCGACGCCGGCGTGCGGCTGATCGTGTGCATCACCGAGGGCATCCCGGTGCTCGACATGGTACGGGTCCGGCGCGCGCTCGACGGCTCGCGCTCGCGGCTGATCGGGCCGAACTGTCCGGGCGTGATCACGCCGGACGCCTGCA